>DATMML010000040.1 GCA_035570235.1 Vicinamibacteria bacterium
CACACGCCCGCCAGTTCCAGGTGCGGGGACTCGGGCGGGCGGTCCGGGAACAACCGCCGCTGTACGTCCGACGCCATGGCGATCTCCCGCCGCAGGAACTCCTCCTCTGCCCGACGGTGCACGAGCTGGCTGTTCTCGATCGCGAACGCGAGTTGCCACGCAATCGCCTCCAGCAGACGTAGATCCTCGCCGGAGTAGGGCAGGTCGCCCAGCCGCGGCCCGAGCACGATCACCCCCAAGAGATCCTGTTTGGCCACAATGGCAAGGGAGATGCCGCCCCGCTCTGATTCGCGGGGCCCCGGCGCGAGCCTGAGCTGGCGAATGAGCGGCGCTTCTGCACTCAAGTATCCTCCGGGCGGGAGCACCGACTCGTAGTCGCCAGTCCGGGCCTGCTGGAGGAAGACGGCCAGACTCTCGGGGTGAAAGGCATCCTCGATGCGGGCCGCGGCCATGGTAAGGAGTTCGGCGACGGACGGTACCTCGCGGGCGGCGGCGCCGATCTCGGCCAGGATGGCCTGGCTGTCGTAGACCTCCCGGAGGAAGCGCCGGTCGATCGCCGGCATCAGGCGTCGGTTCAAGAGTTGCAAGAGTGCGAATACCCCGCTGCCCACCACGAGGGTGGCGATGACGTCGGCCCGGTTCCCGACGCGGTCCAGGGACGCCGCGCGTTCCCCCGTGAGCAGAAACGCGACCGTGGCCAACACGGCTGCCGCCTCAATCAGGTAGAAGCCCCGGGACACAAGCAGATACCGGAACCCACGCCGGATCAGCAGCCGGATCGGGATTACTTGGTGGCGGACGATGGCGTAAGCGAATGAAAGGGGTAGGAGAGGCATGCACAAGATGACGCAGAGCAGGAGCGCACGGGCGACCCAGAGCGGCTGGGCGCTCACATCCCCGAGCAGGTCCACCAGCATGAGCGTCGCCAGGGGCAAAAACGCAGCGAGGCTGCCCGCGAGCACCATGGTCAGCTTCCGCTTCGAGGCCAGAGTGGCTTGCCGATAGTTGAGGATCAGCGAGAGCAGGCCGAGGAAGACGTAGCCCACGGTGACGGGCAGGGAGAGCCACTGCATTTGCGGCTGCGTGACCCAAGCGATTTCCAAAGCGCGGTCCTTGACGAAGAGGATGGTCGAGGCGGTGGCGAGGGGCAGCGCCGCCACGCTTGGCCAGTAGAGCCGGTATTCAAGGGCCGGGAAACGCCGGAGTACGGCCGAACGGACGGGGAAGGTCAGAAAAAAGTGCAATAGCACCGGCCAGAAGAAGTTCGAGACAATCAAGCTGGTGCCGAATAGCACGAGCTTCCATCCCGAAATGGCCTTCAACACGCTCGGCTGGCAGATCCCCGCCGCCAAAAGCGCGAACATCATGGCCAGGAGGTATCCATGCAGGTCATAGGGCTTCACCGCGAGGACCGCGATGCCGGCGAACAGGAACAGCGCGGCCACAGGGATCAGGGCCACCACGAAGAAGGTGGTGAAGCTCAAACCAAATGGCAGCGTGTGCAGCTTGAGCAGCTGAAGTCGACCCCCGCGACGCAGCAACAATTGGTATTCGGTGCCGGGAGGGATACCGTCGAAGACCAAGCGGGTGTCAAAGCCATGGCCGACGCCCCGCCCGTTCACAGAGATGATCTCGTCGCCCCGCCTGAGCACGCCCTGGGCCGCGGTGTCCGGCCGTACTTGAGAGATCCGTGTGACGTCGCCCCTCCAGTTGGCCATCCAGCCGGCTGTACTGGAGCGGCGCAGGAAGCGAACGGTTTCGACCGCCTGGACCGCGAGATCCAGGCATAGCCAGCCGCAAAGGAATGCGGCCGCGATGAGATGGGATCTCTTAGGCACGTCCCCTCCGACAGGCCATCATAGACCACATTCTCGAAGGGCCGGGGCCGAATGAGTCGGGGCCCCATCGAACACCCGGGATCGCCTGCCCCTGGTCGGGCACGCCTCTACGATCACGAAGCCTTTAGCTATTCCCAGAGTTAAGGCGCGGTGCGGCCACCGGCGTTGGCCCCACGGAGGCGAAGGCAGCCTCGAAGAGGGGCTTTTTGGTCCTTGCCGAGAATCCACGAGCCTCAAGCGGCCCGGCTTTGGTGGCAAGTGGCGGCCGGGGGTCGCGTCGATCGAGCGCTGTTCAGTAGTGAATCAGCGCGAAATCCAGCGTGTTGATGTGGCCGCCTTGGACGGAGATGGTGGCCGTATGGCCGTTGCGCTCCACCTTCACATGAGTCGCAGTGCCCAGGGTGTCGGGACTGGAGACCAAGAAAGCTGACGTCGTCGTGTTGACGCCGGCCGCGAAGTCGATCACGCAAGAGCCGGACGCACTCCAGTCTCTGCTCCCCGCAATGGACGCGATACAAACACCGTCGTCGGTCATCCTCACCTGCCCCCATTGAATGGGTGGGGGCTGCGGCGGCAGCGGGGTCCGGGCTCCTGCATGTGCGGTAACCGTGAGGCCGGTGGCCACGGCGAGCCCACCCGCGAGCGCTATGGCCTGAAACAACGCGAGACGTTGGGTAGTCACTTGAGCTCCTTTTCCTGAGTGATCCGCTCGGTCCTAGCTCGCCCGAGCAGTTGGGGATCCAGGACGCATAGAGCAGGCTGTTCCCCGGCGGCGACGAGCCCCGCAGGCCCTGCCTTCCCAAAAGTAAGGAACACTCCTAGTGCGCCCTGTCGTACCCTCGCCACCCGAAGAGCAAGACACGTACCCACAGGGAGCCAAAGCTCCAGCGCGGAGGAACCAGCTGAGCATCAGCAACTTGCAGCCCTTCTCCGACGCAGTTCGCACAAAGGATGGGAGCGACACTCCTGTTGTACTCGTGCCAGAGGGTTGCAGACCTGTCGTTAAGACCGAGGTCGCGGCGGAGCGCCGGGGGCCGGCCCTCGGAACGCTTGGCCAACGAGGCCGCTCTGCTGGGAGAAATGCCAGCCGTGATAGGGGGCAGATTCTCCTAAGGAAACCCTCTGTTTACCGCCTTTACAGTGGGATGAGCGTTTGACCGTGGTTTGAAATTCACGCCCGGTCGGGGTAGCCTGTCCGCAGTTCATGACGAACGCTGCGGTCCGTTCCTGCCGCGCGACTCTCACATTGGAGTTTGATAGCCAAAGATGCCCACTCTTGTTGCCACCCTGAGAACTGAGATTCGTAGGCTCGCCGCGGTCGAGGTGCAAAAGGCCCTCTGGCGGCTGCGCCGTATACAGAAGCAGGTCAAAGCTTTGCGTCTTGCTTCACGCCGCCAGAAACTGGCTCTTTCCGGGGTCGAGAAGGGCGTGCATCGCCTGAGCGACCGAATGGCCACGCGCGGCTTCCGGGCCGGCACCCGTGTCCCCGCCCGTGGCCCGCGTGTCCCTCCCCGAACCATCCGCGCAGTGCGCCGACGCCTCAAGCTGACCCGCGAGCAGTTTGCGGACCTGGTCGGGGTCAGTCCCGGATCCATCTTCGGGTGGGAGACGGGACGGACGGTTCCGCGGGGTGGGAGCCGCACCCGCTTGGTCGAGCTCAAGAAGGCCGGGCCGCGTGCTCACCAACGGAAGACCCGGGGTGCGGCCGGGCGGGGCCGCCAGCGTCGGCGTCGCGCGCGTCGCTGAATCGCCCGGGCCGGCTGCCCTAGCAACCGGCGGTGACTCCTTGTAAACTCACAGAAACACTCTGCGTGTGGGCTGGGTGCCATGGTCGAGTTGAACCACCGCGACCGGACGATCAAGGTCAAGATCGTCTATTACGGTCCCCCGGTTGGCGGCAAGACCACAAACCTCCAAGTGCTGCACCAGCACGCTGTCGCCGCACGGCGCGGCGAGATGATCTCTATTAACTCGGCCCAGGACCGCACGATCCTCTTCGATCTCTTGCCCCTGAAGACGGCTGGATTCCGTGGCTTCGACCTCCAACTGCAGGTCCTGGCCGTGCCGGGCCAGGCGATGTACGCGGCCACCCGCCGGCTCGTGCTGAAGGGCGCGGACTCCTTGGTCTTCGTGGCCAACTCGGCGGTGGACCGCTGGGAAGAGAACCTCCACAGCTATCGGGAGATGACCCAGAACCTCCTGACCCACCACCTGGATCCTGCCAGCATGCCCCTAGTCCTCCAGTACAACAAGCGTGACCTGCCCGAGATCATGGAGGTCGAGACCATGGACCGGGCGCTCAATGGGCGGAAGGTCAACAGCATTCCCGCGGTGGCGGTGCGTGGCGAGGGGGTGCTCGAGACCTTCTCGGCCATCCTCTTCCAGACGATCCGCGACCTCGCCAACCGTTACGCGATTTTGGAAGCCAAAGGGGGACAGCCCGCCTTGCAGTGGTCGCAACAGGCCGTCGCCGGGATGTTCGGGACGACGACCCTGGCTCCCCAGACGGTTCGCCAACCGGCCGAGCCAACGCGCCCGGCCCCTTCCCCGACGCTCGAGGCCCGCTCGGGCCCACCGTCCTCTTCGCCCATCGCCTCCAACCCGCCGCCGCGGCCCACCCCCACCCCGGTCCTCGAGCCCCGCCCGGCCCCCCCATCCGTCGT
>DATMML010000041.1 GCA_035570235.1 Vicinamibacteria bacterium
AAAGCTCAGCGGGACAGGTTCTGCCCGTTCCCCTTCGACACTCCCTCCAATGCCGCAGCGGATCTCCCCGGCGCCCACGGCGGGCGCCGTCGGGGAGAACGGCCTCCCCTCCTGAGAGGCGAGGCCGGCCGACGTCCGCTCTACGCTCTCCAGAACCAGCCGCGTCGTAAGTTTCGGCGCATCAGTAGCTTGCCCCATCGCATACGCTTAGCACGCGGAGAGTGCGGAAGAACCCCCAAACCCGGGAAACCTCGGACATTTTTCACGGTTTAGGTGCACGATCCGCCAAGGTGCACGCTTTAGGCGCTGTGCGACGCCCCTCGTGAAATCCGGAGGCAGAAAAGATCTTCTTCGCGAGAGGGTCACCCCACGGAGGGAGGCCTCAAGTCCCGGCGGGAGTGAGAACCGTGGTCGTCTCCCCGTTTTCTTCGAACGTCGCTCGGCTCACGCGACCCTCTTTGAATTCGAAGAGGACAAAGATGTTGAGAGTACCCGTCACGCGGAATCGTGTGGGAGACACCGGTACCAAGATGAATGATTCGGGGCCCGGAAGGCTGATCTTGAGCTTTGTTCCCTGCCGGGCGATGTCGACCGGGCCGGGCAAGCCCTCAGCTGCGTAGCGTCCCGCGAACTTCGCGAGCGCGTCTTCACCGAGGGACACGGCCTTGAGCGTTGGGGGAACGAGTGGGAAGGGTGGTCTCCGGACAGATGCGAGACAGGTCCTGTCGAGGCCTCGGACCATACCCGCCTCCACGAAATCCCGGATCAGCCTTTTCACGCAGTCGAGCCCCTCGAGGCCATCGAGTGCATGACCCCCGTGGGGCACGACGACACTCACACCGCCGGGGAGCGTCTTGAGGCCTTCGGCGGCGAGACGGGGAGGAGTCACCGGGTCGTGCTCTCCCGTGACGAGCAAAGCGGGCGTGTCCGAATGGATGGGTGTGGCGAAATCGGGTGGCACGGCTCCCCTCACCCACGCTCCGCATGCCGCGCTTTGCTGTTGGTAGCGGTAGTCCCCCAGGAAGGTATTCTTGGCGAGTCGCTCGGCCTCTTCCGGCCGGATTTGGGGAAGATCCTCGGCGCAGGTGATCGAAAGGTAAAGCCCCGCCGTGAGCGCCCCCACCTGCTGACGCGCGAAAAGAGCGAATTCTGCGACCGCCGCGAGGTCGCCCAGGGCCGATTGGTGCACGAGAGCCGGTATCAAGCTCGCCGTTCCCGAATTGTAGGAGAGATAGCGAAGAGCCTCAGCGAAGAGGTCGGGCTTGAGGGTCACTTTCGTCGGCTCTCCTGTCTCCGGATGGACGATCTCCACTACCGCGGGCTGCCTCCGCAGTCGGGCCAGGACCGCGTCGAGCTCCTGGGGAAGGTTCGGAAACGCCGCCGCGCAGGGAGCTTCGCGGGCGCACTCAGAGAAGATCCCGTCGAGGGCGCGCTGGGCATCCCTTGGGAAGTCCCGGGGCGCTGGTGCCGTCGGGGGATCGACCCCCATGAGGACAGCGGTGCGGACATGATCAGGGTGCCGTCGCATATAGACCAGGGCAGCCCGTGTGCCGTAGGAGCTCCCCACGAGATTGAGCCGCTCATAGCCTAGAGCAGCCCTCACGTCGTCCACGTCGTCCACAGAGAGGGAGGTTGTGTAGAGCCCCAAGTCGGCCCGGGACGTGAGTTCCGCGCGGCACTTGCGAACGGCCTCTAATGGGAAGAGGTCTCCGAGGGCACTCTGCAGGTCGCCCGCCTTCCCGAACAGTTCGCAGCTAAGACCGTTCGAGCTGCCTGTCCCACGAAGGTCGATGAAGATCAGGTCGTGCTTGGCGGAGAGGTCATGGAATTCCTCGGCCAGCCGCTGCGCCGCTTGGACGGTCGAGGCCCCGGGCCCCCCTTCGAAGAAGACGATAGGGTCGGAAGCTGGCATGGCACCCGTGGCCGGCATCACCATCACCTTGATGGGAATGGTGCGACCCTGCCGAGACTCGCGGTTCTCATAGACCGTGAGCGTCCCGCAGCGGGCCTTCGCGTTCTCCGGGCAGGGCTCCAGCAGCAGGGCGGCGGCTGCCGAGGCGGCTGCCGACGTGAAGATGGAGGTCACCAATAAGAGAGTGGTGATTCCTTGCATCTTCTAACTCCTCAGAGAAGGCCTTTCTCCACTTGACCCCCGCCGACCTTGTGCGGAACGTCTTTTGCTCCTTAGAAAGGCCTTGAGGCATGACAGAGAAGAGGGCCCTGGCCAAACTCTCTTGGCAACGGCACCCCCTCCAACGTACCGCCAAATCTGGGTGTCGGCCGCTACGCGGCACCGGAGTGCTGGATCACTCCGCGGCCCGCAGTCTGACTATGACCTTGAGAGGCTGGCCGTCGCGCAGAATCAATAGGGTCACGGTATCTCCAGGCTTGGCGTTGCCCAGGCGGCCGAGCAGGTCGTCGGAAGTGCGGACCTTGCGGCCGTCGATCTCCTGCACGATGTCTCCGGGCACGATGGAGCTGCCCCGGCCGAGGTGGGTGCCGCGCAAACCCACGCTCGCCGCGGGCGAGTTCGGCTCCACGTCCCGGAGCAGCACTCCCTCCACCCCCATGCGGCGGGTGACCACGCTGCTCAGCCGGTCGTCCAGGGACACCCCCAGGTAGGGCCGGGGGACGCGGCCGTGCGCGATGAGCTGGGGGACGACGCGGTTCACGGTGTCCACGGGAATGGCGAACCCCACCCCCGCGCTCGCTCCTGAGGGGCTGTAGATGGCGGTGTTCACTCCGATGAGCCGTCCCCCGCTGTCCAGCAGGGGGCCGCCCGAGTTTCCGGGGTTGATGGCGGCGTCGGTCTGGATGGCCCCGTCGATGGGCCGGTTGGTGACGCTCGTGATCGTCCGTCCGAGCGCGCTCACGATCCCCGTCGTGAGGGTGTGGTCGAGACCGAAGGGGTTGCCGATGGCAAAGACCTTCTGCCCCACCTGGATGTCGTCGCTGGTGCCGATGTGGATGGGCACCAATTTTTCCCGGGGGGCGCCGATCTTCAGCACCGCGAGGTCGTGGTCGGGAGCGGTCCCCACCAGTGTGGCCTGGTAGGCAGTTTCCCCCAGCGTGACCTCAGCCGAGGTCGCGTCCTGCACGACGTGGAAGTTGGTGACGATGTGACCGTCCTCGTCCCAGACGAAGCCGGAGCCCGTGCCCTGAGGCACCTCGAGTATGTTTCGGGTCCAGAAGTCGATGCGGCGGGTCTGGGTGGTGATGAAAGCCACTGAGGCAGCGGCGGTCCGAAAGAGGGCAATGGTCGACTTCTCGTCGGGGTCCAGGGGACCGCGGGGCGTCACCGTCCGCTGCTGGGCCAGGGCCACGGGCCGGAGGGAAGGCACCGCTCGGTCCAGAGCCACGGAGATGAGAGCCCCCAGGACCACCCCCGCCCCGAGGCCGGCCCAGAGCCACGGTCGCCACGCTGAAGACGTTGTCATTGCGATCGCTCCTTGGTCTTTGGATCATAGCGTGTTCCACCCTCCGCTCGAACCCGTCGCCCATCCCCAAAGCTGCGCAGAACGAATAGAATGCCAGGGGACGATGGAGCAGAAGGGACTCGACTTCGGAATCCAGCCCCAGCCCGGCCCTCCACGCCGGAGGACGCTCTCCGTCAGCGAGTTGACCGACCGCATCCAGGGCGTCCTGGAGGTGGATTTCGCGGACGTGTGGGTGGAAGGCGAGATCTCGAACCTCAAGACCCCCCCCTCGGGCCACTACTACTTCTCGCTCAAGGACGAAAACGCCCAGATCCGGGCCGTGATCTGGAAGAGCGACGCTCGCCTGATCAAGTTCCGCCCCAAGGACGGCATGAGGGTGGTGGCCCGGGGATCCGTAAGCGTCTACGCGCCCCGGGGCGACTACCAGCTGTTAGTCCAGGTCCTGGAGCCCCTGGGCAAGGGCTCGCTGCAGCAGGCTTTCGAAGAGTTGAAGGAGAGGCTGGGCAAGGAGGGATTCTTCGACCCCGGGCGCAAGCGCCCCTTACCCATGCTCCCGCGCCGTGTCGGCCTCGTGACCTCCCCCACGGGGGCCGTGCTGCAGGACATCCTCCGCGTCCTCGCCGGGCGCTACTCGAACTTGGGGGTCCTGCTCTATCCCGCCCGCGTCCAGGGACCGGAGGCGGTGTGGGAGATCGTGGCCGGCATCCGCGCCCTGAATCGCATCCAGGGCCTGGACGTGCTCATCGTGGCCCGCGGAGGAGGGAGCCTCGAGGACCTCTGGCCTTTCAATGACGAAGCGGTGGCGCGCGCGCTGGCCGCATCGGAGATACCCACCATCTCCGCGGTGGGACACGAGACCGACTTCACGATCGCGGACTTCGTGGCCGACTTCCGCGCCCCAACTCCCTCCGCGGCGGCGGAGCGCGTGGTCCGGGCGAAGGTCGATCTGATCGCCCGGGTGACGGCCCTGGAGCAGCAGCTGGGGGCGGCCACCCGGCTGCGCCTGACCCAGACCCGGGCCCGCGTGGAAAGGGTGACCTCCCACCGCGTCTTCGAGGTCGAGCGGGGGCGGATAAGGAACCACGCTCAGCGCGTGGACGAGCTCGGGCGGCGCGGTGAGAAGGGGCTTCTCCGGGCCCTCGAGCGCGCGCGGGACGGGCTCCGGCACGCGGCCGGCCGGGTCGAGGCCTTCCGCTGGGACCGCCAGGTGGCGGCGGGTCGGGAGCGTGTCACTCACCAATGGGAGCGTGCGCAGGCTTTGTTCCGGACCGGAAACGAAGCGCGACGCGCCGCCCTCGGCCGCCTGGCCGGCAAACTCGAGAGCCTCTCTCCCCTAGCCGTCCTCTCCCGCGGCTACGCCCTCGTGTGGGACGCTTCCGGGCGGCATCTCCTTCGCGACCCCGGCCAGGTGGGCGTGGGGGACGGCGTGCTCGTGCGCCTGCACGGCGGCCGGCTAGGCGCCACCGTCACCTTCAAGGAGCCGGCGTGAAGAAGACCGAGCCGCCCAGCTTCGAGGAGGGGTTGAAGCAGCTGGAGGAGATCGTCCAGAAGCTGGAGAAGGGGGAGCTGGCCCTGGAGGAGTCGCTGCGTCTCTACGAGGAGGGCATCCACCTCTCCCGCCTCTGCCACGCCAAGCTTGAGGAGGCGGAGGGCAAGATCGAGATTCTGATGAAGGACGCAAAGGGGGACCTCCTTCTGGACAAGCAGGGCCGCCCGCAGACCAAGCCCCTAGGGAGGGGCGACGATGACGACGCCCCCTTCTGAGGCCGCTTCCCCCTCGGGCGCGATCGGGGAGGCGCTGGAAGCCCATCGGCGCACGGTCGAGGAGGCGCTCGATCGGGCCCTGCCCCCCGAGACCGCCTGGCCGACCACGATCCACCGGGCCATGCGCTACAGCCTCTTCGCGGGCGGCAAGCGCATCCGGCCCCTCCTGGTCCTGGCCGCCGGAGAAGCCGTGGGCGGCGATACGGTGGAACTTCTTCGGCTCGCCTGCGCGGTGGAGATGATCCACACCTACAGCCTGATCCACGACGACCTGCCCGCCATGGACAACGACGACCTGAGGCGCGGGAAGCCCACCTCGCACAAGGTCTTCGGCGAGGCTATGGCCATTCTGGCCGGGGACGCCCTGCTGACCCGCGCCTTCCACCTCCTGGTCGAGGGGGGCGGGAACGAGGATGACGACCGCCTCCACCGGCGCCGGGAAGCCGCCGCGATTCTGGGTGCGGCCTGCGGAACGACGGGCTTGATCGGGGGCCAGGTGCTGGACCTCGAGTCGGAAGGGCAGACCATCGATGCCGCCACCCTTGAGCGCCTCCACCGGGCCAAGACGGGCGCCCTCATCTCCGCCTGCGTGCGCGGGGCCGCCGTCCTTGCGGGGGCGGACGAGACCGACTCGCGCTCCCTGGCCCGCTACGCGGCCGCGGTCGGCCTGGCGTTCCAGGTGGTGGACGATATCCTGGACGCCACGGAGGGAGCCGAGCGGCTCGGGAAGACGGCGGGCAAGGACCAGGCGGCGGGGAAGGCGACCTACGTGAGCGTTCACGGCCTGGCCCGGGCCCGCGGGATGGCGGCCGAGCTCCTGGCGGAGGCCCTGGAGGCGGTCGCCCCGCTCGGCGAGCGCGCCCGCCTGCTCCAAACCCTGGCCCGTTTGATCGTGGAGCGACAGGCTTGACGGGAGAGCGCCTCGACGTCTGGATGACCCAGCGCGGCCTCGCGGAATCGCGCGAAAAGGCCCAGGCCCTGATCATGGCGGGACGGGTCACGGTCGACGGAGCTCCCGAGACCAAGCCGGGCACGGAGGTCGCGGACTCGGCGGCGGTCGTGGTCGCCCCCGGGCCCGCGCACGTGGGCCGCGGGGCGGTCAAGCTCGTCGGGGCCCTCGACGCCTTCGCCGTCGATCCCATGGATCGCCTGGTGGTGGACGTGGGCGCCTCCACCGGCGGCTTCACGGAGACGCTCCTGGACCGGGGCGCCCGCCGCGTCTACGCCGTCGACGTGGGTCGGGGGCAGCTCCACGAATCGCTGCGCGCGGATCCGCGGGTCGTGGTCCTGGAGCAGACCAATGCCAGGAGCCTCTCCCTCCGCGAGGTGCCGGAGCCCTGCGATCTCGCCACCATGGACGTGTCTTTCATCTCCGTGCTCAAGATCCTGCCCGCCTTGCGCGGGATCCTGGTCCCGGGGGCGCACTTGGTCGTGCTCGTGAAACCCCAGTTCGAGCTGGGCCGCTTCCGGGTGCCACGGGGGGGCGTCGTCCGGGACCCCAGCCTCCACTTGCAGTCCCTCCGCGACGTGGCCTGGGCGGCGCAGCACGAGCACGGCTTCGCGGTGCGCGGGGCTTGTGCGTCTCCCCTCGAGGGGGCGGAAGGGAACCGCGAGTTCTTCTTGCACCTCCTCCGCGAGGGCCCGGCCTTGGGGTCGGAGCCCTTCGACGCCATGATGGCGCGGGCGGTGGCGACGTGACCACGATCGGCGTCCTGGCCCGGCCCGACCTGGTGGAAGCGGGGCCCGCCCTGCGCGAGCTTCTGGCCTGGCTACAGGAGCGGGGAGTCCGGACCTGCCTGGACGAGGCCACGGCCGCCCTGGGAGGCGATGGCGCCGCCGCCGCCTGCCGGGTGACCTCGGGCCGGGAGGTCGCGGCGGGGGCGGACGCGCTTGTCGTGCTGGGCGGCGATGGCACCCTCCTCGCGGCCAGCCGCCTCCTCGAGACCTCCGTCCCCATCCTCGGGGTCAACTTCGGGAGCCTGGGGTTCCTCACCGAGATCGCCCTGGCCGAGCTCCTTCCCACATTGCAATCGGTGCTGGACGGACGCTACGAGTACGAGGAGCGTCGGCTGCTCCACGCGAGAGCCCGCCGGGCCGGCTTCCCCGAGGTCGTTGGGGAGGTCTTGAACGACGTGGTCATCACCAAGGCCGGGCCCTCGCGGATCATCGAGCTCGAGGTGAGCGTCGACGGCTTCTTCGTTTCCACCTTTCGGGCCGACGGACTCATCGTCTCCTCCCCCACCGGCTCCACCGCCTACAACCTGGCCGCGGGAGGGCCGATCCTGCACCCGACCCTGCCCGCGATCGTCCTCACTCCCATCTGCCCCCACATGCTCGCCAACCGGCCCCTGGTGGTGGGTGATGAGTCGACCATCGAGGTGCGGCTCGTGACCGCGCGGGGAGTGGACGTGTACACCGCCTTCGACGGCCAAAATAGCTTCGCCCTCGCCCCCGAGGACATCGTCACCGTGACCGGCAGCTCCCGCCGGCTCCGGCTGGTCAAGGCCTCCGGCCGCGACTACTACGAGGTGCTGCGCACCAAGCTCAAGTGGGGAGACTCGAGCGTTCGCCGCCACTAGGGCAAGCGGATCACGTTCTCGGGCTCGCCCGGGGAGACGAGGGCCACGGACTGCAGCTCGATGGACCCGGCGCGGAGCACGAGGGTGACGTCGTCCCCCCCCGACTCCGGGTAGTAGTAGCGGTGGCGGAGCTTGAAATCGCCATCCGCGGGATACGTGGCCTCTCGGGGGGCCGCACTCCAGAAGGTTCGCTCGCCCACCACGAGGGTTCCATGGCCGCGGCCCGCGATCCGGAGCTCGAAGCGCCGGGCCCGAGCGTTGGCCTTGACGCGCACGAAGAGCGCGTCTCCCGGGCTTCGAAGCTTGAGCCTTCCCTCTTGCACCTGTGCCCCCGCTAGGGCGTGGACGTCGCCCAGCAGAGGCTCCGCCCCCGTGACCTGGATGTCCTCTCCGGTGAAGGTCACCCGCGACCCCACGGGACCGAAGAGAACGAGGGGGTGCTCGCAGAGGAGGGCCCGGCCGTCCTTGATCGCGGGCAGGGCGGGACGGATCACCCGCTCACGCGCCTGGAACACGATGGGGCTCTTGGCGGGATCCCAGACCAATGCGGTGCCGAAGGGTTCATTAAGCCGGTCCCACCGGTGGTCGTAGGAGAAAGCCCCCAAGGCCTGCACCGCGATCGACACCACGGCCAGCAGAGGGCCCACCTTGCCCAGGACCGCGATCCCTTCCGGCAGGAAGAGAAAGAGCAGGGGCAGCGCGGCGGTCAGCGAGCAGGGCCCCCATCCCTCGCCCGGCCCTGCGGGAGAAAGCCCTACCGAGAGCCACTGGGCGACGAAACCCAAGCCCAGGGTGACCGCGAGCCACTGCTCGCCCCGCGCGAAGGCCCGCAGGAGACCCACCGCCGCCACGACCGCAACGGGCGTAAAGACGAGAAGGCCCTGGGCGGGCGAGACCAGGAGACCGCCCAGGCCGGGTTCGAGCACGGACGTCCGCGACGGACCCACCGTCGGGGAGGGCGCACCGAGGAGCCAGAACACGGCTCCCGGCAGGGTCCAGAGGAGCAGGAACGGCGATCGCCGCGGCCAGCGCGCGGCAAGACCGAGGAAGAGCACGGCTGCGAGCGCGGTTGCCTGCGGATCGGCCGCCGCCGCCAAGCCCAGCGGCAAACCCGCGCGCC
>DATMML010000042.1 GCA_035570235.1 Vicinamibacteria bacterium
GTACTCACCGTGCTGGGCGGTAGGCCCACGCGGGCGATGACCTACGTCTTCGGCAACGCCCTGATTGCTGTCGAGATGACGAAGCACTCCCCGCGCGTCGGGCTCTACGTGCCGCTCCGCCTTTTAGTGTACGAAATCGAACCCGGCCGTCTCGCAGTTACCTACGACGTCGCATCACGAGCCCTCGCGCAGTACGGCTCGCCAAAGGTCGACTCTGTTGCCCGGGGGTTGGACGCCAAGGTGGAGCAACTCGTAGCAGATGCTGTTCGTTTGTCGTCCTTGGCTATGGAGAACGCCTCATGACGGCGGCTCAGATCAGGCGCGTTGGGCCGGCTGAGGCCTCCGCGTATCAGTCCCTCTTTCTCGAGGCGCTGCGATCCGTTCCGACTGCCTTCGCCGCCGACTACGAACAGGAAGCGGCACGCGGCCTCGATGAAGTGGCCAGGCGTCTTGAGAGAGAGGCGAGCTACGGCGCGTTCCTGAGCGGAACATTGGTGGGAATCGTGACCCTGCAGGCGCAACCGACGCCGAAGCGACGCCATGTGGGGATGGTCTGGAATATGTACGTCGCCGATGGCCATCGAGGGACCGGCCTCGCGTCCGAGCTGTTCCAGCACGTGCTCCAGGTCGCGGAGCGCGAGGTGGACCAAGTCGACCTCTATGTCGCCGTGGTGAATCAACCGGCCTGGAAGTTCTATCGGCGATTCGCGTTCGAGTCGTACGGCGTCATGCCGCGCGCTCTGCGGGTCGCAGGGGTGGACTACGACGCGTTGATGATGACAAAGAAGTTTCGGTGACGGAGCAGCCAATGGAGACACCCGAGGCGATCGCACGCCACTACTCGGTTGGCACTGATCTCGACCGCCGGATCGACGAAGTGCTCGGCGCGGCGGGCTTTAACAAGGCGAAGCCCCCGTCGCCGGATATTCTTGCCGCGCTCGACCAGTTCCACGTCGGTGGAATCGGTGCTACGGCGGACCTTGGGCGCCTGCTGGCCCCGAATGCTGACGCCCGTGTCCTCGATGTCGGCTCCGGCTTAGGCGGGCCGTCGCGCTATCTGGCCGCACACTTCGGTTGCCGAGTCAGCGGAGTCGACCTGAGCGAGTCCTACTGTCGAGTCGCCTCCCTCCTCGCTCGACACACTGGCCTAGAGGATCGAGTGGACTACCGGCAGGCCGACGCGCTGCGTCTGCCATTCCCGGCGGAGTCTTTCGACGCCGTGTGGACGCAACACGTATCGATGAACATCTCGGAGAAGGAGACGTTCTACGAGGGAATCGCGAGAGTGCTCAAACGGACGGGCAGGTTCGCCCTGCACGACGTCGTGGGGTCCGGCGGCGAATCCATTCGCTTTCCGGTGCCCTGGGCGCGCGATGCAGCGTCGAGCTACCTCGTCACCGGTGATGAACTACGAAAGGCCGTACTGCACGCGGGCTTTTCTCTTGTCGCGTGGAACGACGTCTCCGTCGCCGCCCTGGACTGGCTCGGAGGCGTGATCGCGAACACAAGGACCTCCGGACCACCGACGCTCGGCTTGCACCTGGTGCTCGGCCCGGCGTTTCCGGAGATGATTGCGAACTTCCACAGGAACATCGAGGAACACCGGTGTGTGCTCGTGCAGGCCGTCTTCGAACGCATCGCATAGCACCCTGGGAGAGGGCTCAGTTGCGGTAACTTCTTTCGAACCTCCGACCTCTTGGTCCCGAACCACATCTCAGGTCCCCTCATGCTGCGGGGGGCCCTTTGGGGGCGGCGGATGAAGGCCGGCAACCCCGCTGACCGGTCCACGAGATTGCAGAGTGTTCCAAGAAGTCTCAAGAATGACGGAACCAAAATGGAACCACGGGGAGGCGGCTTGCGTGGAAGATTTTGCTAAGTTGTTGGCCTAATTGGTACGCCCGATAGGGCTCGAACCTATAACCTTCGGCTCCGGAGGCCGACGCTCTATCCAGTTGAGCTACGGGCGCATTGATATCAACTACTTATGGCTTGCGATTTCGCTGGCATCTCACTGGCAACATCGGCTTCAGCCTATTTTGCGACGCATCCAGCCGAAGACTGCCAGGGACCAAACGCACGAAACGAGTCTAGCACGTTCCGGCCGCGGTCGATTCCGCGGAATGTCCTTGCGGCTAGGGGCGGGCGAGCTCACAGATGTAGCGGTCTGATTTAGCAATCAGGAGGTTAACGTGATCGGGCTCCGCTCCTGACGCCCCTCTTGACCGTCCGCACGCCCTTGCCGACGTCCTCGACGACGCCGATGAACTCGTGACCCATGCGCCGCCCTTTCGCGGTCCGCTCCATCGACTGGTAGGGCCACAGGTCGCTGCCGCAGATGCAGGCCTTGGTCACCCTCACGAGGACGTCGGTCGGCTGGGCCAGCTTCGGGTCGGGTACTCTTTCCACACGGACGTCGCCGGCCGCGTACATCACGGTTGCTTTCATCGTGTTCTCACTTGCTCTCGAAGACGTCCTTGGCGACGGTGACGGCGGTGATCGCGCTCGGCCAGCCCGCGTAGAAAGCGAGGTGCGTGATCGACTCGACGATCTCCTCCTGGGTGACGCCGTTGTCGCGTGCGCGGACGAGGTGCGGTCGGAGTTGATCGGGGCGGTTCATGGCGATGAGCGCGCTGATCGTCACCAGGCTCCGGTCGCGAGGGGACAGCTGCGGGCGCGCCCACACGTCCCCGAACAGAACATCGTCGGTGAGCTGGATGAGCTTCGGCGAGAAATCGCCGATGAGGCGCTGGGCTGGCGTGGGCGGCCCGGCTGCGGCGGAAGGCGAGGCGGCGGTGGCGGCCGGCCGCCCGCGAACGGAACCGCTGTATTGCTCGTCGGTGACCTTCTCCATCCAGTCCGTGTTCTTGCCGTCGAGCTGCTCGACGATCGCGATGTGTGACATGCCCGCCGTGGGTGACGCGCCGTGCCAGTGCTTCTGGTCGGCCGGAATCCAGACGACGTCACCGGGACGGATCTCGTCGATGGGATCCCCCCACCGCTGCACGCGGCCGACCCCGCTCGCCACGATCAGGGATTGGCCGAGCGGATGGCTGTGCCACGCCGTGCGCGCTCCCGCTTCGAACGTCACGCGCGCGCCGGAAGCCCGCCCCGGAGCGGCGGCCTGGAACGGTTGATCGACGCGCACGGTACCCGTGAAGTTCTCGGCCGGTCCCTGGCGCGGGGACTGCCCCTCGGCCCGAGTGATGACGAGCCTGGCGTCCTGATCTGACATGGCAACCTCCTCTTCCGGCGCCGCCACTCCAATACCGAGCAGCGACGACACCGCGACCGCCACCAGCACTTGCGCTTTCATCGGTCCACCATGCGCTGCGAGGCCTCGGAATAGCGCGCGCCGTGGATCTCGATGCGCGATGTGGCCTCGTCGATCTCGCGCAGGTCGTCGGGGGTGAGAGACACGTCCACCGCGGCCAGGTTTTCCTCGAGGCGCGAGAGCTTGGTGGTGCCTGGGATGGGCACGATCCACGGCTTCCGGGCCAGCACCCAGGCGAGGGCGATCTGGGCCGGCGTCGCACGCTTGCGCGCCGCCACTCCGGCCACGAGGTCCACGATCGCCTGGTTGGCCTTGCGGTTCTCGGGTGAGAGCCGCGGCACCGTGTTACGGAAGTCGGTGCCGTCGAACTGCGTCGTCTCGTCGATCTTGCCGGTCAAGAAGCCTTTGCCCAGGGGACTGAAGGGCACGAAGCCGACGCCCAGCTCCTCGAGCACGGGGAGGATTTGCTCCTCCGGCTCCCGCCACCACAGCGAGTACTCGCTCTGCAGGGCGGTGACGGGCTGGACGGCGTGTGCCCGGCGGATGTTCTTCACACCCGCCTCGGAGAGGCCGAAGTGCCTCACCTTCCCCTGCCGGATCAGCTCCTTCACCGTGCCCGCCGCGTCCTCCATAGGCACGCTCGGATCGACGCGGTGCTGGTAGTAGAGGTCGATCACGTTCGTGCGGAGGCGCTTGAGCGACGCTTCCGTCATCCGCCGGATGTTCTCGGGACGGCTGTCGAGCCCCGACGGCTTGCCGTCGGCGTCGAATCCGAACGCGAACTTCGTCGCGATGACCACCTGGTCGCGCACGGGAGAGAGCGCCTCCCCGAGGAGCTCCTCGTTCGTGAAGGGGCCGTAGACCTGCGCGGTGTCGAAGAAGGTGACGCCGCGGTCGACCGCCGCCCGCAGGAGCGCGATCATCTCCTTCCTGTCCTTCGGGGGCCCGTAGCTGAAGCTCATCCCCATGCAGCCGAGGCCGATGGCGGAGACTTCGAGGTTGCTGTTTCCGAGCCTGCGCTTCTTCATCCGCGTCCTCCTCATCGAACTTACGCCCCCTGACCGGCGGCGACCAGACGGGGACGGCCGAATAGGGCTGTGAATGCAGCTCAACAATGCCGCAAAACGAGTTGAGCGTCCTCGCTGCCTTCGCGGTCGTGGCCGACGAGCGCAGCTTCACCAAAGCGGCAGTGCGGCTCGGCGTCAGCACGTCCGCAATCAGCCATTCCATCCGCGGGCTCGAGGAGCCTCTTCGCGTCCGGCTGTTCGCGCGCACCACGCGCACGGTCGCGCCGACCGAGGCCGGCCAGCGTCTCCTCGCCCAATTGGAGCCGACCCTCGGCGACATCGAGGCTGCCCTCACCGAGGTCGGCCGGCTCCGCAACGAGCCGGCCGGAACCATTCGCTTCATCGCCCCCGCCGTCGCCGCTTCTATGACGATCATGCCACACCTCGCTCGCTTCACGCGTAAGTATCCCGACGTGATGCTCGACGTCGTCACCCAGGACGACAGCCGGCACGACCTCGTCGCCGCGCGCTTCGGTGCCGGCATCCATCTCGGCGAGTTCCTGCAAAAGGACATGGTGGCCGTCCGCGTCTCGCACGAGCAGCGCACAGCGATCGTCGGCGCCCCGTCGTATTCAAGTCCCACCGCTCAAGACCGGAAGGACTTCAGCCCTTGGTAGTAGGTCCGTAGGGAGCCGCGACGCCTACCACCGTGTCGCCCATTCGGGTGCCTTCAGTAAACGCGGCTTGTTGAGATTCAGGTCCACCAGGAGCTGTTCACGGAGACCGTGCCCCCGAACCGCGGCACTGAACAGGCACCCATCTCCAGATGCCCGACAAAGCTTCTGCTTCTGGAGCGACCCCACGAGGTGGGTGCCCAGCCCTCGCCTGTTTGTTGGCTTGAACTCGTATACTGGACTTTGTATAATCCATCGGCGTGGTCAAGCCAATTCGCTGGATTGGACCCTCGCTGAACGATCTGAGGGCGTTTCCGGAGGACGCGTGACGCATGGCGGGATTCGAGCTTCGGAGGGTCCAGCAGGGGCTTCAGCCCACCGACTGGAAGCCGATGCCCAACGTGGGCACCGGTCTCGAAGAGATTCGAATCGGCACCGGGCAAGAGCACCGGGTCTTCTACGTTGCCCGCTTCGAGGAATGCGTCTACGTCTTGCACGCCTTCGAGAAGCGGTCTCGGAAGACTCCTGCCACGGAGATTGACATAGCGCGCGATCGGCTGCGTGAGGTGCTGGCGACGAGGCGGAGGCCACGATGAAGCAGAAGGCAAAGCCTAGAGTGACTCGCTCCAGCGGAAACGTGTTTCGGGATCTCGGGTTCCCTCCCGACAAGGCGGAGCACCTCCTGGTGCGTGCCGACCTCATGATCCGGCTCGAAAGGGAGCTCGACTCCCGTAGCTTTAAGCAAGCTCAGGCCGCCAAGCTTCTTGGAATCACTCAGCCACGAGTCAGCGACTTGCTCCGCGGCCGCGTCGAACTCTTCAGCGCCGATGCTCTCATCGACATGCTGGCTCGGCTCGGGATCAAGGTCCGTATCGTCGCCTCGACACGGAGGAGAGTCGCGTAGGGCCTGGATTCAGCTCCTGCTCGCCTGGTGCCGGCCAGCCGACAGTTCGACCACGCGACCCTTGGCCGGCTTGCCGCTGACGATCGCCTCGAGCCGGCGGCCCCACGCCTCAAGAGCCGCCCGTTTCTCCGGGTCATAGGAGTGATTAGATTACCTCGAGAGGAACGGCGGGCGCTGGCGCGTTGGGCCCGGCGAGCAGGACGAGGCCGGGTTCATCGGGCTATGCTAGGGGCCGTTCACCGCTTCGAGCAGACGGCGGCTGGATGACCGACGGGGACCCCGGCTCGCGACCCGCAGCCACGCGAGTCCGGCCGCCCTTGGCGGCTGAGTGATCCATCTGCGTCCAGGGCAAGGCCCTTCATGGTCAACGTTCGCCACCGGTTACTGGAAGCCCAACAAAGGGAGTAAGGCTGTGTTCGACAGCTATCGCAACAGATACGAAAACGCGAGAATGAAACGAGAAGATGGAATCCTCGAGGTCGCCTTGCATTCGGGAGGCGGGCCTCTTGTGTTCAACGGCTACGTGCATGAGGCCCTGGTTGGGGCATTCCGCGACATCGGTGATGATCGCGAGAACCACGTCGTCATCCTGACCGGCACCGGCACTGAATTCTGCGCCCAGATCACTCCCGATGGTTTCGACTTCTTCACACCTATTGGATTCGACAAGATCCTCCGGGAGGGCACCAAGCTCCTCGAGAACATTCTCGACATACAGGTCCCGATGATCGCGGCGATCAACGGGCCGGTGACGGTGCACTCCGAGTATGCCTTGCTCTGCGACATCGTCATTGCCACCGAAGATGCCTACTTCGAGGATGCGCCTCATCCCGCATTCGGCATCGTCCCAGGTGATGGCTTGCATATCGTGTGGCCCGAAGTCATCGGCGAGATTCGCGGTCGCTATTTCCTGCTCAGCGGCCAGAAACTGAGCGCCGCACAAGCGAAGGAGTATGGCGCGGTGAACGAGGTCGTTTCTCGTGAAGCCTTGCTGCCGCGTGCCTGGGAACTGGCACGGCACATGAAGAAGCAGAGCCCACTCACGTTACGGTACACGAGGATGGCGCTCTCGAATCGCTTTCGTCGCAGGCTCCAGGAGGGGTTGTCGTACGGACTCGCCCTCGAGGGCATCTCTGCGGCACAGGTCGCGCTGTTGAACGCTCGAGCCAAAAAGTAGGGCCTTGCTCCGTGGCTGCCGATACAGATGCCTTCCCGCAACTCAGCGGCGCCGAACTGGCGACGTTGGGGCAGCTCGGTGTTCGGCGAGCGGTCGGGGCGGGCGAGTACCTGTACCGGGAGAGCGACCCCGGTTACGATTTCTACGTCGTCCTTTCCGGCGCCGTCGAAATCATCGTCAAGTCTGAGGGTAAGGAACGCGTCATCGCCCGCCACGGAGCCGACCGGTTCCTTGGCGAGTTGAATCTCCTGACCGGCCAGCGCGTGTTCGTCTCGGCCCGGGTTGCCGAGGCCGGCGAAGTGATCGCCGTTCCGCGTGATGTGCTCAGGCGACTGATGGCCACGGACGCGAGTCTGAGCGACAAGATCCTGGCCGCTTTCCTCGCTCGCCGTGCGATTCTGATGAGTGGCGCCGCCTCGGCGATTCGCCTAATTGGATCGCGGTTCTCACCTGACTTCGGCCGCGTTCGCGAGTTCCTGGTCCGCAGTCATATCCCGCACGAGTGGCTGGACCCGGACGCTGACCGAGAAGTCGAGCGCCTTCTCCGGGAGTTCAATATCGCCCCCCAGGACTTGCCGGTCGTGATCGCCACGGGCGCGGTGCTGCGCCGCCCGACCCCGAGTGCTCTAGCCGACTACCTCGGGCTGACGGTCGGAAAACTGCCGGACCGCTGCTTCGATCTGATCGTCGTGGGCGCCGGTCCGGCTGGGCTCGCGGCAGCAGTGTACGGCGCCTCGGAGGGACTACGCACGCTCGTCCTCGAGATGGTCGCCGTCGGTGGCCAGGCGGGGTCCAGCTCAAGGATTGAAAACTACCTGGGCTTCCCGACTGGCATCTCTGGGGGGGACCTCACGCAGCGGGCAACGGTCCAAGCCCAGAAGTTCGGCGCATCTCTCAACAGCCCGTGCGCGGCGGTATCGCTGCGGGAGGAGGCCGGCCATCTCGTACTCCGCTTATCCGACGGCGCCGATGTCCCGGGTCGGGCGGTGATCGTCGCCACCGGAGCGCGCTACCGGAGGCTCGATGCCGTCGGGCTCGAGCAGTTCGAGTCCCGTGGCGTGTACTACGCCGCGACCGAGTTGGAGGCCCGGTCGTGCGCGGGGTCGCCTGTGGTGGTCGCCGGGGGCGGCAACTCCGCTGGACAGGCCACGCTGTTTCTAGCCACTGCGGCGAGCGCTGTCACCCTCGTGATCCGGGGACCGGACCTCGCGGCAAGCATGTCTCGCTACCTCGTCGATCGGATCGAAGCCGACAAGCGGATCGTCGTCCGGCGAAACACCAGGATCGTGGCGCTCGAGGGTGACCAAACTCTGACCGGAGTGCGGGTCAGCGGGCCCGATGGCGAGGAAAAGCTCGCCAGCACCGCCTTGTTCTCGTTCATCGGCGCTGACCCCGCCTCGGATTGGTTGTCGGGCTTCGTCGCGCTTGACGATAACGGATTCGTGCTCACCGACCGATCCCTCGAGCGCAAGCACCTCGATGGGCGTTGGGAAACGCTCGGACGCCCCCCGCTGCCCTTCGAGGCCAGCCACCCGGGGTTGTTCGCCGTCGGCGACGTCCGCTCCGGATCGACCAAACGAGTCGCGGCCGCGGTCGGCGAAGGCTCGGCCGCCGTTCGCTCGGTCCACGCCTACTTGGCATTCGATCGTCATGCCTGATTACGACGCGCGAGCCGCCCGGCGCAGGAGGATCTAGACATGGCGCCGCGCGTAACGACGACTCATCGCGGTAGGTCGCCTCGTTAGCGCAGCGAGCCGACCATGGAAATGGCATTCACGGGGTCAGGGGTTCGATCCCGATCTACTGCGGTGGCGCCCCCGCGTTCTGCGCGGCCTTTTCGATGAGAGAAGCAACCGCCGCCGGCTACGACACGTAAACCGCGCGGCTATCGGACCTACTTGAGCAGCTCTCCCGCACGCGCTATTAGATCCTTCTTTAGCTCGTCCTGGATGGGCTTCTCCCCCAGCCAAATGCCGAACACCGAGGCCGCAAAGGCCTTGTCCTTGATGGGAACCTTGTTGAGGCCCGCCACCTTGACCTCCAGCGCGCCCGCGGGGGTCAGATGGAACACGTACTCCTGCCCGTTCTTGGTGTCGCTGAAGTAACCCAAGAGGAGGTCAACTTTCGCGGCGTTGGCGCCCTTCAACGCGTCGCGGAAAGCGTCCCGAACCTGATCCGTGCTCACGTCACGAACGAACTTGAGCACCATCGCCTTCTCGAAGTCGCCCGAGACGAGAGCCTGGTAGAAGGCGGGTGAATTCGCCTGCCCCTTGTAGGCGGCGAGGGGCCCCGCCAGGGCGGAATCGGCCACATAGAGGCCCGCCGCGTAGACCTTGACTCTCCCCATCATCTTGCTGCGCACGCCCATCCCGAGCAGAGATGTGGGCCCCATCTTGGGCGCGAATCTCACTCCGCTTCGGGGCTCCACGATCTCCTGAGCCACGGCCGTCCCGACGAGACTTCCCGCGAGCAAAACGGTCACGATTGATCTCATGGCGAGGGATGTTACCACTGAGCAGGGGAGGAAGACGCGGCCAGGATCAACGCCGGCTGCGCTCCGCAGGCAACCGCCCGGTGAGGATCGGAGAGGCGTGTTAGGCTCCCCTAAATGATTCTTGACGAGCTCCTGTCGAAGCGTCTCCTGATTCTTTCCGGAAAGGGCGGCGTGGGCAAGAGCGCGGTGGGCACGGCCTTGGCTCTGACCGCGTGCGACCGTGCCAAACGCGTGCTCATGGTTGAGGTGGGTGCGTCCGTGGAGGCGGCTCGCTACCTAGGCGCACGGCCCGCAGGCGCGCAGGCCACCGAAGTGAGGCCCGGCCTCTTCACCGTTAACCTGGACCCGGGCGGTGTGCTCGACGAGTACGTCCGGCAGGTGGTGAAGATCCAGCTCTTGGTGCACCGAATCCTGGAGAACCCGGTCTACCGCCGCTTCGTCTCCGCCGCCCCCGGCTTGCGCGAGCTGATGGTGCTCGGGAAGCTCATGGTGTTGGAAGAGGCTCGCGACCGCTGGTCGCGGCGGCCCCTCTACGATCTGATCATCCTCGACGCTCCCGCCACCGGCCACGGTCTCTCTTTCCTCAAGGTTCCTTTGGCCGCGTCAGAGGCCATCCCCGTCGGCCCCGTGGGTCACAATGCCCGGCGCATCCTCCAGCTTTTGCGAGACCCTCGCCGCACCGGCCTGGCCATCGTGGCCACGCCCGAGGAGATGGCGGTGGTGGAGGCGCTGCAGTTCCACCGACAGGTGGCGAGCGAGGTCGGCATAGCCACGAGCGCGGTCATTCTGAACGCTTGCCATGAGAGGAGGCTGGGGGAGGCCCAGGAGAAGGAGGTACGGCGGCTCGTCGCTCAGGGTGCGCACGGACGGCTGGCGGGGAGGGTGAGCCTTGCCGCCGCCCTGCGGTCTGGCCAGCGGCACATCCGCCGACGGAAGCTCACCCGCTTCTACCAAACCCGGTTGCGGAAGGCTCTCGACCTGCCCCTCGTCTGCCTGCCCTACCTACCGTGTGAGGAGCTCGGTCCGGCCGAGGTTCGCCTGCTGGCGGACCGCCTCGAGGTCTCGTGACGGGCCGGCACGGAGCGAGCCCGGCGGATGCCCTGGCCAGCGAACTCCAGGCCCGGCGGATCGTTGTCGTCTGCGGCTCGGGGGGCGTCGGCAAGACGACCACCGCCGCCGCGCTTGGTTTGCGGGCGGCGCTTTGTGGCCGCCGCGTGCTGGTCTGCACGATCGACCCCTCCCGGCGGTTGGCCACCAGCCTCGGCCTCCAGCAGCTCTCCGGCCGTCCCCGCGCCCTGGACCTCGCCCGTTTCCACCCCCTGCCCGGGGGTTCACTCTCCGCGATGGTTCTCGACACCAAGACCACATTCGACGCTCTCGTGGAAGCGTACGCGCCCAGCGAGGCCGACCGGCGCCGCATCCTGGGGAACCGCTTTTACCGGCAGATCTCGGCCGCGCTCGCCGGTAGCCACGAGTACATGGCGATGGAGAAGCTCCTGGAACTGTCCGGGGACAAGCGCTTTCAGCTTGTGGTGCTGGACACGCCCCCCACCCGGCACGCCCTAGACTTCCTCGAGGCTCCCGACCGGCTCATGAGCTTCCTCGATACCAGCATCCTGCGCTGGTTCCTAAGGCCCTACTTTGTGGCCGGTAAGTTGACGATCAAGGTGGCCACCCGAACGGGGGCCACGGCCCTCAAGCTGGTCGACCGCTTCCTCGGCCTGCAGTTCCTCCGGGATCTCTCGGAGTTTTTCCTCGCCTTCGGGGGTATGTACGACGGGTTCAAGGACCGGGCCGCGCGCGTGCACGCCCTGCTGCGGGACGAGGCCTCGGGGTTTGTGTTGGTGGCCGGCCCCACTCGCCCCGCTCTCGAGGAGGCGCTCTATTTCCACGAGCGGCTTCGGGAAAAGAGGATGCCGTTCCTGGGCTTCATCGTGAACCGGGTCCATCCCGATCCCGGGCAGGAGATCGGGTCTGGGCCCCCCGACGCGGGCGGGGCGACGCGAGTCGACCCGAAGCTCGCCGAGGCCCTGCTCCAACTCTACCGCGATCAGCAAGGGGTGGCCCGGGTCCAGCACCGGGCCATTGCCCGCCTGGAGGTGGATACGGGAGAGCGCCCGATACTGGTCCCCGAGCTCGACCAGGACGTCCACGACCTGCGGGGTCTACGCGAAATGGGTGACGCGATGTTGGGGGAGCCCCCCGCGGACGGCCGAGCCCGGCGGCGGATATCTTCGTAAGATTAAGAAGAGATGCGCATCATCCTCTACTCGGGCAAGGGGGGCGTGGGCAAGACCAGCCTGTCGGCCTCCACCGCTCTCCGCGCCGCCGGGCTGGGACACCGGACCCTTGTCGTCTCCACGGACGCCGCCCACAGCCTGGCCGATGCCCTCGAGCAAGAGATTGGCCCCACCCCTACCCCCCTCGCTCCCAAGCTAGAGGGGCTGGAGGTGGACGTGAACCATGAGCTCGCAAATCGCTGGGGGGTGATCCACGAGTTCCTGACGCGCTTCATGACCTTCCGGGGTGTGGAGGAGGCGGTAGCGGAGGAGATCGCCATCCTGCCCGGCATGGAAGAGCTGTTCAGCCTGCTCAAAGTCAAGGACTACGCGGAGAGTGGCGCTTACGACGTGATCGTGATCGACTGCGCCCCCACCGGAGACACCCTCCGCATGCTGGGCATCCCCGAGATCCTGAACTTCTACTTCGCGCGCATCTTCCCCATCCAGCGCAAGGTCGTCCAAACCGTGCGGCCGGTGGCCCAGCGCATGACGGACATGCCCATCCCCTCCGACGAGGTCTTCGGCGCTGTCAAGTCGCTGTACCAGCAGCTCGAGGGCATGGGGCCCTTGCTTCAGGACCCGCGCCGAAGTTCGATCCGGATTGTTCTCAACCCCGAGAAGATGGTGATCAGCGAGTCGCAGCGACTCTACACCTATCTCAACCTCTTCGGCTTCCCGGTGGACGCCATCATCGCCAACCGGGTGCTGCCGGATCAAGCGCGCTCTCCCTACTTCGACCGCTGGTTCGGGATCCAGGCCGGGCACCTCGCGGCTGCCCGCCAGGCCTTCGACCCCCTCCCCTTCTTCCAGGCCCCCCTGTTCGACCGTGAAGTGGTGGGCGCGGCCCTCCTCGACGAGTTCGCCCGACGCGTGTTCGGCGACACCGACCCCACGGCCGTTCTCTACCAGGAGCGGCCGATGGAGGTGAAGAAGGAAGGCAAGGGCTACGCGCTCTACATTCGCCTGCCCTTTGTCGAGAGGGACCGGATTCAAGTCTGGACCCGGGGTGACGAGCTCGTCGTTCAGGTGGACAATCAGAAGCGACACCTCATGCTCCCGCGGACGTTGGCCTCGCGCCGGCTGCTGGGCGCCGCCTTCACCGAGCAGCGGCTGCGGGTGGCCTTCGGTGGGAAGGAGGACGCGTGAGCCGAGCCGATTCGAGCCCGAAGAAGGCGTGCTGCCTGATCTCGGAGATGCTGGAGGAAGCGGGCCTTGACCGCGAACGGGCGCGCCGCCTTCGGCGTCAGGTGTTGGAGGGAATTGTCGTTCTATGCCAGTGGCAGCTCGAGCGCATGGAAAGGCCGCCCGCCTCCTCCGCCTCCGGGCGGAAGACCCGCAAGGTCGCCGTGGAGTGACCATTCGTCCCCTCTGCTGAATCCCTGTGCAATCCGCTCTCGGGGCCGTCAGTCGTGGGTTCCCGCACGTCGATCCACAGCTTTTCCGCGACGTCTGTGGAAAAGCTTGGCTCGGGGGCGGTCTCCCGCCCGGAAGCACTCCCCAAGGACTCTCCACCCAGCCCCCACTCGAGCCGGGTTCGCCCGGTGGAGTGGACCTGGGGCCCGGGCCCCGACAGGGCTAACCGCTCGCACCGCGGTCTCGTCGCGTCGATGAACCTCTGGAACCCGGCGAGGGCTGGGCGCGCCGGTGCAGTCCCGAGTCGAGAGGTTAGCGGGCGATCTGGAGCGGTCGGGCATCAAACCCGATCGCGTAGGGGCAGAGGATGGGTGCACGCCGGGGCTCGCCGGCTGCGGTCACGGTGTAGGCCGTCAGGCGGAAATAGTGCTCGTCCGTGGTGCCGGAAAGCGACCCGTCGTCGTTGTAGTTCCAGGGCACCTCACGGAGCCGGTCGTTCACGCTCACGATGATGTAGACGTTCTCGGAGGTCATCCCCTGAAGGTCCGTCTCGCTGGGGTGGTTGGCGGCACGGCTGTACCCCCACATGGTGTGGGAGTGGAAATCCCCAATGACGGAGAGCTGGGGGATGTTTTGAAGGAAACGCTCGATCCTCTTGTGGGCTCGAGGGTTGCTGACCACGCCCTTGTGCCGGCGGCCCGCGGTCTGGAAGGGCAGGGCGTGCTCAACGATGAACGTCTCCTCAAGGCCCTTGCGGTCGCGGTAACCGATGAGCAGCCCGAAGCACTCGCGCTTGTAGACCTCGACCGCGGAGATGAGGAGGCCCCAGAAAGCGTTTTGTGAGACGTAGGCGGTCATGGGTGTGGGTGAGGGAGTTTCGGAGGACGCGATACCAAGAACAATTCTAGGGGGCCTCCCTCCTGCTGTCAACGAGTGTCTGAGATTTGACATAACCTGATCAAAATAGGATACTTAGCACATATGAGCCACTCAGACCGCCGCTATCACCGCACCGTCCGAGCCCTGCTCATCGCTGCCCTGCTCTTGGCGTCCCGGCCAGGGGGGGCGGCCGAGCTCGCCGCTTTCGTATCCGGCGCCACGCCGGGCCCCAACTGGAACGGCGGCGGGTTCGGTGTGTCTCTCACCATTACCCTCCTCAACCTGGTGGGGCTCGAGCTGGAAGGGGCCCGACAGGGAGGGGTCGTGACCGATTCGAGCATGCTGAGCGCTTCCAGCCGAGCGTTCCTCGCCCCTCCCATCGGTCGCTTCGTTCCCTACGCCGGCCTTGCCGTCGGCGCCTACAAGCAGACGCTCGCCTCGCACGACCAATGGGGGACGGTGTCGGGGGTCTTCGTCGGGGCCCGGATCAAGCTACCCCTCGGCATCCTCATCAAGGGCGAGTACGAATGGGTCAACCTCCCGAACGACGCCCTCATGAAGATGGATGCCCGTTATTACGGGGGCGTGGGCATCAGCTTCTGAACCCTCCGCCCGGGGAGCCGGGCAGCCCCGTGCTAAACTCATCGGCCCATGGTGTTCCTCAACTACACCACGATGCAGATGACGGCCAAGATCGTGTACTACGGTCCTGGCCTCTGCGGGAAGACCACCAACCTCCAGTGGATCCACCTCAAGACCGCCCCCCGTTCCCGGGGCGAGATGGTGAGCCTGGAGACCGAAACCGACCGAACCCTCTTCTTCGACCTCCTCCCTCTCGACGTGGGCGTGATCGGGGCCATGAAAGTCAGGTTGCAGCTCTATACCGTCCCCGGGCAGGTCTTTTATAACGCCACCAGAAGGCTGGTCCTCAAGGGCGTGGACGGAGTCGTTTTCGTGGCGGACAGCCAAACCGCGGCCATGGACACCAACCTCGAGTCGCTCAAGAACCTGCACGAGAACCTGGCCGAGCTCGGCCTCTCCATCGAACAGGTCCCCATCGTCTTTCAATACAACAAGCGCGACATACGCAACATCCTGCCCGTCGACAAACTGCACGAAGCGCTGAACCCGGGGGGAGTCCCGGAATTCGAAGCCGCGGCCATCCACGGGGTGGGCGTCTTCGAGACCCTAAAGGGAATCTCGCGTCTGGGCCTCGCTGCTATCCGGAGGAAGATCGCCGAAGACAACCGCAAGCAGGAGGCCGTTCAGCCCGTGGGCGTGGCCACGGGCAGGATTCCGAGGGGGGCGCCTGTGCCTGCGCCGCTGGCGATTTCGTTTTCCGCGCCTGCTCCTTCTGCCCCCGCTGCATCCTCGGCTCCCGCGGCCCCCATGGCCCCGGCCGCCAGCGCCACCAGCGCTGTCGACGCGGCCACCGCTGGCGATGATCTACTGGCTGGACTCGTCGCGGACTCCCCCGAGGTCAAGGAAGTGGAAGTCGAGTTCGCGGAGGAGGACACCGACAAGCACGCGGTACGGCCGGTGGCCACTCGGGACCTCCTTGACATCCATCGCGAGCTGGAGAAACTCCGGACCCTCGCCAACACCGGCCGCCGGAAGGCGTCTCCCCCCGCCCATGAGAAGGATGTCGAGCGGCTCTTCCAGGACTTGATGGTCTCCGAGCGGGACTCCCGGCAGGAGGTGAAGCGCAAGGTGAGCGTGGACGTGCCGAATGGCCTCCTCAAGGGCGCCTCCGACCTGCGCGTTCACCTGGCCTTCCAGCGGGACGGGAAGGAGGAAGTGGTGGAGGACGCGGTCACCGTCAAGTTGATGGGCAACCGTCGCCTGGAGCGGCTCATCCTCCACCTCGAACTGGACCTTAAGGGGAAGGGCTAGGGGTTAGACCGGCTCAATCGGGTGAAGAGGTCCTCCATCTTCCCCTCCACGCGCTCCCAGGAATACTCGTCTTCGACGTACCGCCGGCCCTGCGCACCCAGGGTCCGGCCCAGCTCAGGCCGGCTGAGCATCAGCTTCAGGGCCTCCACGAACTCCGCATAGCCGTGGTAGAAAAGCCCGCCCCCCGAACGCAGGCATTGACCCATGAGCACGCGGCAGCGGGCGTTGGCGAGGACGGGCGTGCCGAGCTTCCAGGCCTCGAGGGTGATGACGGACAGGCTCTCGTAGGGTGAGGGCACGAGCAGCAGACGGCACTGGCGGAGGGCCGCCACCTTCTCCTCCTCAGTTATGAAGCCTACGTGACGGATGCGGGGGTGGTCGGGAACGGGAATCACCGAGGTCCCGGCCAGCACAAGGTCCACGTCCTCCCCCGTCTCCTCCAGGAACTTCTGGAAATACGCGAAGAGGGTGATGCAGCCCTTGTTCTTGTCGATCCGGCCTACGTAGAGGAGGAAGGGGCGCGGGAGCCGGTGGCGGGCGCGGAAATCGAGGGCGGGGTCGGAGTCGGGCAGGTTGAGGCCGCTCCCGATCACCACCGAGGGCACCTCCCGGTTGCCGGCCGCGTCCTCGACCAGGGTCTGCTCCTCCGGGGTCAGATAGACGATGCCGCGCGGTGAGCGGAAGAAGGGCTTGAAGATCTGGAGGTGGATCGCGGGATCCTCCTCCGCGGTGGGGACGAGGAGGGCCCGTTCTCGAACCGCGGGCAAGCCGTAGTAGCTCTGGTAGTAGCGATAGCAATAGAAGAGGAAGAAATCGAACCGCGCGCGGGCCCCGGCCACGCCCTTGATGAGCTTGGGCGAATAAGGCCCGTTGGCCCTGACCCAGGCCTCCTCTTCCTCGCTGGTGTGCGGCTCGTGGAAGCACACGTTGCAGAGGGAGGCGAACTCTCGGGCGTTGCGGCGCTTGCCCACCGTGAAGCGGTGGACGGGGATGCCGTTCACGGTCGTGGTCCCCGCCGGATAATGGTTCCGCCATTCCAGATAATCGAGAGCCCGGGTGGCGAAGACCTCCACCTGGTGGCGGCGGGCCAGACGCTCGGCCAGCCATCGGCAATGCAGCTCGGCACCACCGTTGACCTCCGTCCCGTAGCGCTGGATCACGAAGGCTAGCCTCATGCCCCGGTCACGCGCGCGAGCAGCCGGTCGTACTTGGCCATGATGGCGTCCCAGGCGTAGTGGGTCTGGAAATAGGCGTGTCCCTGGCGGCCGAGGGTATCCGCGACCTTGGGCTCCGACCGCAAAAGGTCCAGGGCCTCCGCGAACTCTTCGTACCGTCGGTAGTAGAGGCCGCCCCCCGACCGCAGCACCTGGCCGCGCAGGACCTCGCAGTCCCCATTGACGAGGACCGGACGCTGCATCATCCAGGCCTCGAGAACCACCATGGAGAGGCTCTCGTGCCGCGAGGGCATGAGGAGGAGGCGCGCTCGGGCCAAGGCGGCCAGCTTTTCCGCCTCCGGCACCACCCCCAGCAAGCGGAGGTGGACGTTCTCCGAGATCTCCATGGTTCCCTTGCCCAGGAGGGCCAGGGTCAGGCTGGAGCGGGTCTCGCGCTGATAGCGAAGGAAGTGGTCCAGCATGACCGCACAGCCCTTCTCGGGTTCGATCCGACCGATGTAGATGAGGTAGTCCCCCAGAAGGTCCAGGCGGGAGGCCACCTCGTCCACCGGGATCACGGCCGGGCAGTTGATGCCGGTCCCCACCACGTCGCCTGGCACCGACTCGTTTGCGGTCACGCGTTGGATCAGGTCGCGTTCCTCAGGGGAGTTGTAGACGATGGCGGCGGGACGCTTGAAGAAGGGGGCAAAGAGCCGCAGGTAGATCACGCGGTCGTGCTCGGCGGTGGGTACGAGCAGGCTCTTCCCGGGGGCCACCTGCAACCCGTAGAAGGAGGTCCAGTACCGATAGGAGAAGAAGATGAGGGCATCGTAGCCGGCATGGCTCGCCTGCAGGTGCGCAAGGAGGGCCGGGCAGTAGGGGCCGTGCTCGTCCATCCACCGGCGTTCCTCTTCGTCCGTGTGCTCAAAGAAGCAGACCTTGTTCGCGACCTCGTCGTAGGTCTCGACCCTACGGGGGCGCTCGACCGAGAAGCGGCGTACCGCCACCCCGTTGATGTGGCTGGGACCGACGGGGTACTCGTTCGCCCAGGTCAAGTAGTCGGTGGCGGTGGTGGTCAGCACCTCAACCGCATGCCGCTCGGCCAGGTGCTCGGCCACCCAGCGGCAATGCAACTCCGCCCCCCCCACGACCTCGAGTCCGTAGCGTTGGACGACGAGCCCGATCCTCAAGGCCTCCCTTCCCGCCCCCGCTCCCGCTCGAGCTCCTCGCAGCGGTTCTTGAGGGCGGTGTGCTCAAGCTGGAGGCGGGTGAGCTCTCGGACCACGTTGTGGCAGAGGTGGACCATGTAGAGGTTGATCTGGGCCTGACGGCTCAACACGTGATCGGTGTAGAGGCGCACCAGCGGACGCACCAGCTTCTTGACGAAGACGATGAGCTGGCCGGGCAGGCCCCGCCGGTGGGTCTGGATCCGGTAGTCCACGGAGATGTTCCAGTTGTGGTCGGGGGCCATGAGGCGGGCCAGGAGCTCGGGGTCGATCTCGGCCTCGTCCGCGAAGGCCTGGAGCTTGAGGGCCGTCATCTCCTGAACCTCTTCGTCCGTGTAGCGGCCTAGCTCGCGCTTCCTGCGGATCCGCTCCCGAATCTCGGCCATGACCTCGGCGACGTCGATCCGCCCGTCCGGCTTGACCGTCCCGGCGTCTCCCATAGGAACCTTCCAAAAAACAAAAGGAGACGGGATCGCTCCCGTCTCCCTGGGCTCGTCGCAGTTGCCGACGGCTAGGGCTTCTTCGTGGCCGCCGGGGCCTTGGGAACCGGGGCCTTCCCCGCCGTGGCCGGGAGGGGTCCTGCGTCCACGACCTCGGGCCCGGACAGGGGACCCAGTTTGTCCGCCTCACCCACGTACAGATGGTAAACCAGGAGGCCCAGCTCCCGGTCATCGTTGTTGAGAGGGGGGGTCAAGAGCTTGGGGACGAACGACTGGTTCATGGCCAACCGGAGGTCGACCCACTCGTCGTTGCCCAAGTCGGCGGCCTTGACCCGGATCTTCTTCCGGAACACCTCCGAGCCTTCGATTGGGATCACGACCCCGTTCTTGCCCCCGATGGAGACCGTGAGCACGGGGGGCTGGGGGAAGAACTTCACGCTGGTGTCGGCCTGGAGGTACACGATCACGTCTTTCCTGGGGTTCTTGAAGGAGACCAGGGCCTCCTTCTTGGTCCAGGTCCTTTCCACGCTGGGGTTCTCGGGCTGGGCCTCGGGGTTGTGCCAGCCCTCCTTGTAGACCAAGAAGATGTTCTCGGTCTGGGGCAAAAGCTCCATCCGGGCGACCTTGTATTCGCGCAGCCCCTTGTCCTCGCCCTTCAGGGGCAGCCGCTCCCCCCGTCCCGGGTGCGGGTAGAGGCCCATGCGGACCTCCAGCTCGCCCACGTAGGGATAGATGGGAATGAACTTGGTGCGGGTGTAGGTGTAGGTCTTGCCCGGCTCCCAGGCGGAGGGAGGCGGGGTCGGCATGTGGTCGTCCTCGAAGAGCATGACATCGTGCGAGTCAAGGAAGTGCACGAGGGCGCGGTAGTCCTTGTCCAGCTTCTTGGCCCCTGGTTCCACCGTCCAGGTGTAGGTGATTTCGATGGCGCTGCCCAGGGGCGCGCGCTCCCGGTTGACCTTGAAGGACGGCACTATAGGGTTGACTTCGGCCGGCTTGCGCCGGTTGCAGGCGGGCAGCAGGGCCATGACCGCGAATGCGGCGGCCAGCCCCGTGGAACGTCCAAGCTTCATTCTCCCTCTCCTGGCGGTCCTTGATAGTTGCAGTTTGGCGGCCAAAACCCCCCAACGATACTGATTCGGGACAGGTGTGTCAATGAAGGCCCCACCCCATATGCTATAGTCGCGCTGTTCCCGGTCGACGCCTACCAAGCCGGCCTCGGGAGGTTCGAATGTCCATGGAAGCACTGGGGATGGTGGAGACCAAGGGACTCGTCGGCTCCATCGAAGCCGCCGATGCCATGGTCAAAGCCGCCAATGTTGTCCTCGTCGGGAAGGAATACATCGGGGCCGGCTACGTCACGGTGCTCGTGCGGGGCGACGTGGGAGCGGTCAAGGCGGCCACCGACGCCGGCGCGGCCGCCGCTCGCCGGGTAGGGGAACTGGTGTCGGTGCATGTGATTCCGCGCCCCCACCAGGAGGTGGAGAAGGTCCTCCCCGGCGGCGCCGACGCCAAGAAGGCTTAGCCTCTTCCCCCGCCGTCCATGACGATCCAGGACCCGGACCTCCTCTCCATCCAGCAGGCGCGGAGCTTGGCCGCGAAAGCGCGCGAGGCCCAGCGGGCGCTGGCCGAGTTCTCGCAGGAGAAAATCGACCGCGTCGTGGACGCCATGGCCGAGGCCAGCCGGGGCGCAGCCGAGCAGCTGGCCCGCCTGGCCCACGAGGAAACTGGCTTCGGCAACGTCAAGGACAAGACGACCAAGAACCTTTTCTCGGCGGTGGATGTGCACGCCTACATCCGGCCCCTGCGAACGGTCGGCATCCTGCGCGAGGACCCCGTGGCCCGGGTGGTGGAGATTGCCGAGCCCATGGGTGTGGTGGCCGCGATCATCCCCTCCACCAACCCCACCTCGACCGCGATCTTCAAGGCCCTCATCTCCATCAAGGCCCGCGACGCGGTCGTCCTGAGCCCACACCCTTCCGCTCGGCGCTGCATCCAGGAGACGGTCAAGGTCATGCACGGGGCGGCGGTGGCCGCGGGGCTGCCCCCCGACGCCCTCTCCTGCATGACGGACGTGACCCTCGAGGGGACCCAGGAGCTGATGCGCACCCGGGCCACGGGGGTGATCCTGGCCACGGGAGGGATCGGCCTCGTCCGCGCCGCCTACTCCTCCGGCAAGCCCGCCTACGGGGTGGGTCCGGGCAATGTCCCCGCCTACATCGAGAAGACCGCCGACGTGCCCAAGGCGGTGCGGGACGTGATCAACGGCAAGACCTTCGACTACGGCACCCTCTGCTCGTCCGAGCAGTCGCTCGTCTGCGACGAGGCGATCCGGGACCAGGTCATCGCGGAGGTGAAGAAAAACGGCGGGTACTTCCTGAACGAGGCGGAAACGGCCGCGGTCTCCCGGGTGGTGGTCACCCCCCAGCGTCTGGCCAATCCCGAGATCGTGGGCCGACCCGCCCCCTACATCGCCGAGAAGGCGGGCTTCGCGGTCCCCCCCGCTACTCGTGTCCTCCTGGCCCCCCTCGCGGGGGTGGGCCGTGACTTCCCGCTCTCGATCGAGAAGCTGTCACCGGTGCTGGCCTTCTATGTGGTCAAGGACTGGCACGAGGGCTGCGAGCGCTGCCTCCAACTCCTGCGCTACGGAGGAACCGGCCACACGCTGGGAATCCACAGCGGAGACGACGCGGTAATCCGGGAGTTCGCCTTCAAGAAGCCGGTTTTCCGGATCGTGGCCAACACCCAGACCTCGATGGGGGCCACCGGCTATACGACCGGCCTCGCCCCCTCCATGAGCCTCGGTTGCGGGGCCTACGCCGGCAACATCACCTCCGACAACATCACGCCCCTCCACCTCATCAACATAAAGCGCCTGGCCTACGAGCGGCCGCGCGGCGCCTCCGCCAAGACCCCGCCTGCCTTGATCGACAAGGTGGCCGCCTTCGTCGAGGGCCGCCTCGGTTCGACGCCGGCGCCGCCCCCAACCCCACCCCTGACCACCCGTGCCCCTGCCCCTGATGCCCTCCTCGACTTCGTGTCCGAGGACGATGTCCGGCGGGCTCTACGGGAAGGCCGGGTCTTGCGCCTGGCCCCCCGAGCCATTGTGACCCCCGCCGCCCGGGACGCTGCCTCCGGGACCCAGGTTCTCCTCGCGCCGGAAGGCCCGCCCGCCAAGTCCTGAGCGCTCTGTGCTACTATCCTGTGACACGCCGCCCGGAGGGTGCACTTGGGTCCATCGTGGACGGGTCGGAGGTGCGAAATTGTTGTGCTCGCGGGGGTTATTGCCTCCGGATGCGCTCACGGCGGCTCCGCTCCTCCCACTGCACCCCGGGCCCAAGCCAGCCCCTCTCCGGATCCAGTCGCGTCCCTGATCGCGGACGCGGACGCCCACCTTTCCACCGGTCTCGCCGAGGCCGGCAATGGCCACCTGAACCGCGCCCGCGAGGAATTCGATCGTGCCGTCGACACCTACTTGACGGCTCCCGGCGGTGCTCTGGCCAGCGTCCGGCTCGGCGAGGCCTACCGCCGAACCCTCGAGGTCATCCACCTACGCGAGATGGAAGCCTTTGCGGCCGGAGACGGCTTCACCGAAGCCCGGACCGAGCCCGCCTCCATCGATGACGTGGGCGACCTGCCCGTGGCCGAGCAGCCCGTCTCCGAGGAGTCGCGGGCGCGGGCCGCGGAGGCGGTCCAGGGTGAGGCCTTTGACCTCCCGGTCGAGCTGAACGACAAGGTGCTGTCCTGCGTCGAGCTCTACCAGGGCCGGCTCCGGGACTGGTTCGAGGCGGCCCTGTCCCGTGGCCAGCGCTACCTGCCCCGGATCCGGCAGGTCCTGGCTTCGGAGGGCGTCCCCCAGGACCTGGCCTATGTGGCTATGGTGGAGAGCGCCTTCCGGCCCGCGGCCTACTCCCGGGCCAAGGCCAAGGGAGTGTGGCAGTTCATCGCGGCCACGGGAAAGCGCTACGGCCTGGAGCAGGACTGGTGGGTCGACGAGCGCAGCGATCCCGAGAAGGCCACGCGTGCGGCGGCCGCATACCTGAAGGCGCTGTACGCTATGTTCGGGGACTGGAACCTGGCCCTGGCCGCCTACAACGCAGGCGAGCTGGTGGTGCAGCGAGGGATCGATCGGTACAAGACGAGCGACTTCTGGCAGCTCAGCCGAACCCGCGCACTGCGTCGGGAGACGCGGAACTACGTCCCCCTAATACACGCGGCGATCGTGGTGGCCAAGGCTCCAGAGAAGTACGGCATCGAGATCTCCCCCGAGCCCGTCCCGGCCTACGAGAGCGTCCCCGTGCGGGGAGCGGTGGATCTGCGCGTGATCGCGGAGTGCGTAGAGACGCCCGTGCAGGATCTCCAGATGCTCAACCCCGAGCTCCGGCGCCTGGCGACCCCCGCCAACCGGACCTTCGATCTCAAGGTTCCGGAGGGACGGGGCGCGCCGCTCGGAGCCTGCCTTGAGGCCTTGCCGCCTGAGAAGCGGGTCAAGTTCCGGACGCACGTGGTCGCCCGTGGCCAGACGCTCGCCAGCATCGCACAGGCCAATGCGGTGCGCGCCCGCGACATCGCCGACGCCAATGGCCTGTCGCTCCAGAAACGGCTGGCCGTGGGCACCGAGTTGATCATCCCCATCGATCCCCGCACCAAGGCGCCCCCGGTGCGACAGGCGGCCAAGGTGGCCCCCCCGCCGGTCAAGCCTTCCCCGACGGACCTCGCCGACCGCCGGCCCGCCCGCATCACCTACAAGGTCAAGCCCGGTGACACCCTGACCGCCATCGCCTCCCAGTACGGCACCACGATCCGTGATCTGCAGACCTGGAACGGGCTGCGTGGGACCCGTATCGCCGCGGGAGAGACGCTGACCATCTACACCGCCAGCGGCTCAAAGAACTGAGCCCGCCCCGTTCGCCCGAACGGAGCCGCGGTGGAAATCGCTCGGGGCGGCCCTCCGGACCCTGGGGCGGCACCATCGGGGATGTTGCGCTCCGGATACGGAATCGACCCATCTTCTTCAAGAAGTTGGAGAATTGCCTTGACCGGCCTACTCTCCCGTGCTAGCCTTCGTGGCCTTTCGCTCAAAGCCAGGGACGAAGTGTAAACGTCTGGTGACCTAAGTTTGGGCGGCCCCGCGCAGGGCCCGAGAAAGCTCGGAGCAGAGATGGCGAACGAGTTTTACACCCTCATCGTGGTTCCGCACGCCAAGGCCCGCTTTCGGAAATTCCAGATTTCGGTTCGGCTCACCAAATGGGTACTGGGCGTGGTCGCGGTTCTGGCCCTCGCTCTGGTCGGCATCCTCGCCCATTACACCTGGATAAACGTGGAGGTGGCCGAGCTGCGCCGCCTGCGCGTGGAGAACCTAGCCCTTTCTACCAAGGCACAAGCCTACGAACAGAATACAGGCAAGCTCCAGGCCAAGCTGCTCACCCTCCAGAACATGGTGATGAAGCTGGGGGTCATGGCCGGTCTCGAGCCCAGCCTGCCCGACGCCAAGCTGGGAGGCGTGGGGGGCGTCTCAAGCCTGGAGTCCACCGCGCCGTCCATCGAGCCGTCGCTCTCGATGCAGGCCATGGAGAAGAACGTCGAGGACCTGACGGAGCGGTCCTCGAGGCTTGAAGAGTTCTACCAGGACCAGAAGGTCCTCCTAGCCTCGACCCCGTCCATCTGGCCGGTTCGCGGGTACCTCTCGGCCGCATTCGGCAACCGGCTGGATCCCTTCACCGGGCTCAAGGACTTCCACTCCGGTATCGACATCTCCACGCCTCTGGGCACCAAGGTCCAGGCCCCGGCCGACGGGCTTGTGATTGCGGCGCACCCCAGCGGTGGCTACGGTAACGCGGTCGTAATCGACCACGGCTTCGGCATCGTCACCCGCTACGCCCACCTGGCCGGGTTCAACTCCCGGCCCGGGCAGCGCGTGCGGCGGGGGGACGTTATCGGTTTCGTGGGCAGCACCGGCAAGTCCACGGCTCCTCACCTGCACTACGAGGTCTGGGTCCGTGACCAGGCCCAGAACCCGATCCAGTTCATCCTGGACGAGTATCGGAGCTTTGGTTAGGCGGGGCGCCTCCTTTTAGGAGCCCCAGATCTCCCCTCCCTCCCCTAGCACCCTCCGTTCGCGGCCGGTCGCTCCAGACTCACTATTCCCTTCGCCTGCCGGGGTTTGACCCTGTCGGGGCCGCCCTGTTATTCTGTTGGGCTATAGTGGGGTCGAGGGCGGCTCAGCATCGGCTCCCCCCGCTGGATCCGCCCTCTCTCCGGGGGTGACCGTGGAGGCTCATTGCTGAACGCGATCCTCACCAAGATCATCGGCACCAAGAACGAGCGCGAGCTCAAGAAGATCAGGCCCCTGGTGCAGCGCATCGGGGAACTGGAACCATCCCTCCTCGGCCAGAGCGACGCCGCCCTCGCCGCCCGCACGGCCGAGTTCAGGCACCGCCTGGAGAAGGGCGAGAGCCTGGACGCCCTTCTTCCCGAGGCCTTCGCGGTCGTGCGCGAGGCCGGCCGGCGCGTGCTCAACATGCGCCACTTCGACGTCCAGCTCATAGGCGGCATCGTCCTCCACCGCGGCACCATCGCGGAGATGAAGACGGGCGAGGGCAAGACTCTGGTCGCCACCCTCGCCGCCTATCTGAACGCGCTCGAGGGCAAGGGCGTCCATGTGGTCACCGTCAACGATTACTTGGCCAAGCGCGACAGCGAGTGGATGGGCCGCATCTTCCGGTTCCTGGGTCTCACGGTGGGGGTGATCCAGCACCACCTGAGCGACCAGGAGCGCCAGGTGGCCTACGGGGCCGACATCACTTACGGCACCAACAACGAGTTCGGCTTCGACTACCTGCGCGACAACATGAAGTTCGACCTCGGAAGTTACGTCCAGCGCGGGCATCACTTCGCGATCGTGGACGAGGTGGACTCCATCCTCATCGACGAGGCCCGCACCCCCCTCATCATCAGCGGCCCCGCGGAGGAATCCACCGACAAGTACTACCGCATCAACGGAGTGGTGCCCAAGCTGAAGCCGGGGGCCCGCATCACGGGCGACAAGAAGGCCGAGGAGCGGGCGGAGCTGGAGAAGACCGGGGACTACATCGTCGACGAGAAGGCCAAGACGGTCACCCTCACCGAGCAGGGCATGCTGCACGCGGAGGGCCTGCTGGGGGTCCAGAACCTCTGGGACCCCTCCAACATGGAGGTCCTCCACCACGTCAACCAGGCCCTGCGGGCCCACACCCTTTTCCAGCGCGATGTGGACTACGTGGTCAACGACGGCCAGGTCGTGATCGTGGACGAGTTCACGGGCCGGCTCATGCCCGGTCGTCGCTGGTCGGACGGGCTGCACCAGGCGGTGGAAGCCAAGGAGAAGGTGAAGATCGAGCGGGAGAACCAGACCCTCGCCACCATCACCTTCCAGAACTACTTCCGGATGTACAAGAAGCTGGCGGGCATGACCGGCACCGCGGAGACCGAGGCCCCGGAGTTCGACAAGATCTACAAGCTCGAGGTCCTGGTCATTCCCACTAACCGGCCCCTGATCCGGGTCGAGAACCCGGACGTGGTCTACCGGACGGAGCCGGAAAAGTTCGAGGCCGTGCTGACCGAGATCAAGGAACTGCACGCCTCCGGACGGCCGGTGCTGGTAGGCACGATCTCCATCGAGAAGTCCGAGCATCTCTCGGGCCTGCTGAAGCGGGCGGGGATCAAGCATGTGGTCCTGAACGCCAAGTACCACGAGCGCGAAGCGGAGATCGTGGCCCAGGCCGGTCGCTTCGGGGCGGTGACCATCGCCACCAACATGGCCGGGCGGGGAACCGACATCATCCTGGGAGGAGTGCCCGACCACCGCGTCAAGGCGATCCTCCTCGAGAAGGAGATCGAGCCCGAGAAGGTAACACCCGCGGAGCGACAGGTCGCCACCGACCAGGCCTTGGGGGAAATGGCGGCCGAGTACAAGAAGACGCTGGTCGAGCACAAGCCCTCGGCGGAGGACCGCCAAACGTTGGCCCGGCGCTATCTCGGAATCCTCGCCTCCTTTGCCCCCGACCACCCTTCCGTCCAGGCCCTGCTCACCCTGGCCCCGGAAGCCTCCGGGCTAAGGGCCTACCTGGACACGGTGCGCGGCCTGCCCCGGCCGGCTAAGGAGAAGATCGCCCGCGCCTTCTATCCCCAGATCGAGAAGCCGGTGGACTTCCTCGCCGTTCATCCCCTGAGAGCGACGATCGACGGCATCGCGGCCTCCCGCGAGTTCGCCGCCGTGGACTCCTTTCTGGAAGCCAACGAGCGCGAACGGGTGGTGGCCCTGGGCGGCCTGCACATCCTGGCCACGGAGCGCCACGAGGCCCGCCGCATCGACAACCAGCTCCGGGGCCGGGCCGGCCGCCAAGGGGACCCCGGCTCCTCGCGGTTCTATCTCTCCTTGCAGGACGACCTCATGCGCATCTTCGGCTCCGACCGCATCAGCGGCCTGATGCTGAAGCTGGGCATGGAGGAAGGGGTGCCCATCGAGCATCGGATGGTCACCCGCTCCATCGAGCGGGCCCAGAAGCAGGTGGAGGCTCAGAACTTCGCGGTCCGCAAGCACCTCCTCGAGTACGACGACGTCATGAACAAGCAGCGGACCGCCGTCTACGACATGCGGCGCATGGTCCTGGAGGGGAAGGACACCCGCGCCTATGTGGTTAACCTCGCGCGCGAGGTGCTGGACTGGTACCTGGACAACTACTGCGCGGAGGCGCAGGACCCGGGGGAGTGGAACCTGGAGGGCCTGCGCCTGGCCTTGAAGGAGACCTACGGGATCGAAGTCAGCCTCGCGGAGCTCTCGCAGCTGGGCCGGACGGAGGCGGCAGAGAGCCTGGAGGCCCGGATCAAGGCCAAGTACGAGGAGAAGGAGCGCCAGGTCGGGCCGGAGCTCATGCTCTTCCACCAGCGCATGATCATGCTCCAGATCGTGGACACCCAGTGGAAGGACCACCTCTACTCCCTGGATCACCTCAAGGAGGGCATCGGGCTGCGCGGGTATGGCCAGCGCGACCCCCTGGTGGAGTACAAGAAGGAATCCTTCAACATGTTCCAGGCCCTCATGGACCGGATCGACGAGGAGATCCTGCGCTGGATCTTCCTCTACCAGCCGGTGCCGGTGCCGCCGGAGGACGAGGGGAGCGGCGGCGGTCCGACAACGCCCGCGCGGAGGCCGACCAGAGACCACCGCGGTGCCCCCGTGGACGCACGGATCCGGGAGCCGGAGCTGGCGCTGGCCGGAGCGCGCGCGCTCCCCCGCAACTTGAGCTTCAATGACCCCACCGAATCTCCCTCCGCCTTCGCGCGGGCGGAGCCCCGGGAGGCGCAGGGCGGGGGGGACGAGGTGCAGACCTACCGCCGGGAGGGCAAGAAGGTGGGCCGGAACGATCCCTGCCCCTGCGGGAGCGGCAAGAAATACAAGCGGTGTCACGGGGGGAATTGAAGGAGATGCTCGACGAGCGACTGCCGGAGGCCCTGACTTTCGACGACGTGCTCCTGGTCCCCCAGAAGTCGGAGGTACTGCCCTCCGACGTGGACGTGACCACCCGCCTCACCCGGAATCTCGCCCTCCAGGTCCCCATCATCTCTGCGGCCATGGACACGGTGACGGAGGCGCCCCTGGCCATCGCCATGGCCCAGGAGGGGGGCATCGGCATCATTCACAAGAACATGTCCATCGCCGCCCAGGCCTCGGAAGTGGACAAGGTCAAGAGATCCGAGTCCGGGATGATCGTGGATCCGGTCACCGTGGCCCCCCAGGCCAGGGTGGAGGACGCCCTGGCGGTCATGGCCAAGTACCGCATCAGCGGGGTTCCCGTCACGGTGGGGAGCAAGCTAGTGGGGATCTTGACCAACCGCGACCTTCGCTTCGAGACCCGCACCAGCCTGCCCGTCTCGGAGTTGATGACCAAGGACAACCTTGTCACTGTGCCCGTAGGTACCACCCTGCAGCAGGCCAAAGAGATCCTGCACCGGCACAAGATCGAGAAGCTCCTGGTCGTGGACAAGGACTTCAACCTGAAGGGTCTCATCACGGTCAAGGACATCCAGAAGCAGATCAAGTACCCGCGGGCCTGCAAGGACGCCCTGGGCCGGCTGCGCGTGGGAGCCGCGCTCGGCGTGACCCCCGACGTCCTCGAACGGGCGGCCGCCCTCGCGGAAGCCAAGGCGGACGTGGTGGTGGTGGACACCGCCCACGGCCACACCAAGGGCGTGCGCGAGACGGTGGAGGCGCTCAAGAAGCGCTTCCCCGATCTGGAGCTGATCGCGGGGAACGTAGGCACCCACGACGGGGCAGCCGAGCTGGTGGCGGCAGGAGTGAACGCGGTCAAGGTGGGAATGGGGCCGGGCTCGATCTGCACCACGCGGGTGGTCTCGGGAGCGGGCATGCCCCAGATAACGGCCATCGCCGAGGCGGCGCGGGCCACCGCCAAGGCCGGGGTGCCCATCATCGCCGACGGGGGGGTCAAGTTTTCGGGGGACGTGGTGAAGGCCATTGCCGCCGGGGCTTCCTCGGTGATGATCGGATCGCTCTTCGCGGGCACCGACGAGAGCCCGGGGGAGCTGATTCTCCGCCAAGGCCGCTCCTTCAAGAGCTATCGCGGCATGGGTTCGATCGGAGCCATGAAAGAGGGTTCTCGCGACCGCTACTTTCAGGAGTTCGAAGGCTCCGGGGACAAGCTGGTGCCGGAGGGCATCGAAGGGATGGTCCCCTACAAGGGCCCGCTCTCGGCCATGATCCAGCAGCTGGTGGGGGGCCTGCGGGCGGGCATGGGCTATTGCGGGGCGGCCTCCGTCCGGGACCTCCAGACCCGCTCGCGGTTTGTGCGGATCTCCCCCGCAGGGCTCAAAGAGAGCCACGTCCACGACGTCATCATCACGAAAGAAGCCCCCAATTACCGCCTCGAATAGGAAGGCCGGCAGGCGCTTCCTGCTCGCGGCCGTCCTGGCTTCGGCCTCCTGCGGGGGCGGGCCCCGCGAGCCGCTCCTCACCTACTTCAACGGAGAGTACGGCCTTTCCCTGCGCTATCCCGCGGGCTGGAAGACCGACCAGGCGGAGCAAGACGGGGTCTGGTACCGGTACTTCCTGGGGCCCCCCGCCGGCCCCGGAAAGAAGCCGGCCGTTTCCGTCACCCTGCTCGTGGGGCGCCTGGGCTCCACCCTGGACGACTATGCCCAGACCTATCTGGCCGGCAACACCCTGGCCTCATCCCGTGACGAGGTCCGCGGCGACGCCAAGGGCCGGTCCTATCTTTTCGCGTCGCCGGATGGGTCCACCCGCCACTCCCTCCTGCTTCTCGAGGAGAAGGGCCGGGTGTACGGCCTCTACACCCAGGCCGAGGCCCCCCTCTTCGAGCGCCACTTCCCCATCCTCGAGGAGATGGCGAAGAGCCTGAACCTGGAGCGGCTCGGCGCCTATCCCGAGCAGCCTTATCCGACCTTTTCCTTCTCCGTTCGCGTACCCCCGTCTTGGCGCGAGAGCCGCCACTTCGGGGGCGGGGGCACGCTGCTCCTGCAATACACGAGCCCCGCCCTGGCCGTGGACAAGGACCTTCAGACCGCCCACGCCTCCCTCACCCTGACCGTGGAACCGATACCGGGGGCCGGCACCCTGGACGCCTTCTACGAGGGGACGCGGCAGAAGCTGGGCTCCAACTTCCAAGTCCTCACCCACGAGGCCTGGCGGGGCGGCTACGCGGACGTGATGCGTACGGAGACGCCGATGGCGGTCTCCCGGGTCAAGCGTTTCTACCGTGCGCAGGAGGGTCGGGGTTACTCGCTCACCTTCGAGGCCCGCGAGGACGTCTACCCCCGCGTCTCGCGCTGGTACGATATCATTGCCTCCGGCCTGAAAATCGGGCCAGAAATGCAGAACCCGTGACGACGACCGCGCTCGGCCGCTGGGGCGGCGCCCTGGGACGGATGTGGCGGGGGCCCGAACGCCTGGAGATGGAGGTGGGCCCCGCAGGGCCCCGGGGAGAGCTGGGCGTGCCCTCCGCGGAGGACGGGGTCTGGGAAGTGGTGACCGTCCAGGGCCGGCCGTGCCTGACCCCGAACGAGACCTCCTACTACCTCTACGTAACCCTGCCCCCCCACGTCCTGGCCCGCTCCCCGGAGGCGATCTGGCTCGACGTCGAGTACTTTGGGGAGCGTTACGGTGAATTCCGCGTCCAATACGCCTCCCAGGACCGATCCCTTCCCCAAGACGGGCTCTACAAGCCCGCCGAGCAGCGCTGGACGGGCGACACCGCCGGCCTCCGTCGCTTCCGCCGGGCCCTCTTCTTCCTCCCGGCCTTCGACCCTGGCCGGACCCAGAATCAGGGCGCCTCGCTCCGTCTGGAGTTTCGCCGCGAGCTCCTAGTCTCCCGACTCCGCGCGAGCTTCGAGGAGCCCACCGACGTGGCCGCTTTCCCCGCGCTCGCCCCTCTCCCCGAGCTCAGAAAGATGCCGGGGCGGTTCTATCCCATCAACTACCTGTTCATCGAGATCACCAACGCCTGCAACTTCAAGTGCACCTGGTGCCCCGACGAGATCATGAACCGCCGCCGCGGCTTCATGAAGAAGGACAAGGTTTTCCGCCTCCTGGACCAGATTGCGGAGAAGAAGTCCTGGCTGGGCCCCCTCTACCCAGTGAAGCTCCACCAGATGGGCGAGCCCATGCTGCACCCGGACCTGGTCGAGATCGTGGAGCGGGCGGAGCGCCAGGGGGTGGGCATCGAGCTCAACACCAACTGTGGCCTCATCACGCAGGAGAAAGTGGACGGCCTCTACCGGGCCGGCCTCACCAACCTCATCCTCTCCTACCAGACCCCGGACCCCGACTCCTTCAAGACCCGGAAGGCCCCCCGCCTGGTGTTCGATGAGTACCGGGACAAGGTGCGCCTGGCCGTGGAGCGCAAGGCGGCCTTGCGGGCCCGGACCAACATCGAGATCGACATCATGAACACCAAGCACGTCGATGGCCAGCGGATCGTGAGCGCGGAGGAACAAGCGGTGGCCTTCGTGCAAGACTGGATCGCCTTCGCCCGGTCCCTCGAGAAGAAGTACGGGCTTCCCCCGCGAGACCACAACGACGAGGAGGTTCGCTCCCGCCGCTTCCTCGATCAGGACGAGAACGGCAGCCGCTACACCCTCTTGGACGGCGTCCACCTCATCTGGAAGCGCTACCACACCTGGGGCAACGTGATCGGGGGCCACACCACCGCCGTCGTGCCCGATACCTACTGCCCCGCCCCCTACGACCAGTTCGTGGTCCAGTGGAACGGCGACGTCACCACTTGTTGCACGGACTACGAAGGCCGCACCAAGACCGCCAATGTGTTCGCCACCTCCATCGAGGCCATCTGGAAGGGCGACCGTCTCAAGCAGCGCAAGAAGGACATGCTCGCGGGGCGCCTCTTGGACGTGTGCGCGAAGTGTCAGGGGGTCAAGTAGGCGGCGCGCCGGTCTCGGCGGGGGTCAGGCGGGGTGGGTACGGGTGAGGGCCCGGATGCGCTCGGCCTCCCCCGGGTAGCGCCGGATCAGCGCCTCCCGCTCGCCGCCTTCGTAGTCCAGGACGTCCCAGCCGGGGGCCATGGTCGTGCCCAGGAGGGCAAGGCGTCCTCCGGCCCGCAGCCGCGAACCCTGCCAGGCGCCGCGCGGTACCACCAGCTGCACACTCTGGCCAGCCTCCAGGTCGGGCCCCAGGACCGCGAGCTCGCTCTTTCCGTCGGCGTGGAGCAGGAGGAGCTCCACCGGGTCTCCCAGATAGAAGTGGTAGACCTCCTCGGTGGGGAGGCGGTGGAGGGCGGAGAAGGAGTCGGCTTCGTCGGTGAGAAGGTAGTAAATGGCGGTGGAGAGGGGCTTCGCGCGCCCGTAGCGGGCGGGCAGGGCGGCGGCGGGAAGCATCTCTTCCGACACGTAGGTCTGGCGGAAATGACCCCCTTCCACAGGCAGGGGGTCGAGGCGAAGCCGGGCGATCAATTCCTGGGCCGTGATCATGGCGCGCCTCAGCGCAGCGCCTCCTCGAGGGCGGCCGCGGCCTCCGTTTTCTCGTCGCGGTATTTGACGATCACGGGGGTGGCGAGGGCGAGGCCGTGCCGCTCCGCGAACGGCTCCGCCAGCCGGCGGGAGCCCGGTACCACCACCGCTCCCTCGGGGATCCGCAGGGGCGTGTCCGGAGTCCGCCGATAGGTCGTCTTCCGGGGGATGTCGTAGACGGTCACGGAGCCGGTCAGGACCACCCCCGAGCCCAGCACCGCCCTCCGGCCTACGATCGCCCCCTCGTAGACACCGCAGTTGCCCCCCACCAGCACCTCGTCCTCCACGATCACGGGCAACGCCCCCACCGGCTCCAGCACCCCCCCTAGCATGGCCCCGGCCGAGAGATGAACGCGCCGCCCCACCTGCGCGCAGGAGCCCACGAGGGCGTGGGAGTCGATCATCGTTCCCTCTCCCACGTGGGCTCCCACGTTCACATAGGCGGGGGGCATGATCACCACCCCCGGCCCGAGATGGGCGCCGGACCGCACGGCGGAGCCGCCGGGTACGATTCGGACACCGTCCTTCAAGCCCAGCCGACGGGGCGGAAGAGTGTCCTTGTCCACGAAGTGGAGGGGCCCCGCGGGCGGGAACTCGAGGAGGCGGCCGAGCCGGAATCCGAGCAGGATTCCCTTCTTCACCCAGGCGTTCACCCGCCAACCGTCACCGCCCGGCTCGGCGGCGCGGATAAGGCCCAGTTCCAGACCCTCCCGGAAGGCGTCGAAGACGGCGCGGGCCTCGTCGCCCAGGGCCTCCGCGGGCAAGGAGTAATACGCCTCGATCTGCTCGGGAAGCGCCTTTGGCACGCTCAGAGCAGCTCCAGCTCCTCTAAGGCGGAGCGGAGGGCCTCCCGGGTGGAGTCGGCAGGCGGGCAGAGGGGCAAGCGGAAGCTCTCCTCACAGAGGCCCAAGAGGGCGAGCGAGGCCTTTACGGGGATGGGGTTGGATTCGAGGAAATTCAGGTTCATGAGGCGCAGGAGCCGGTTGTGGAGCCGCCGGGCCTCCGCGAAGTCCCCGCGCGCGCAGGCTGCCACCAGGTCGTGCATGGGACGGGGAACCTGGTTAGCGGCCACGGAGATGACCCCTTCGGCTCCCAGCGCCATCAGGGCCAAGGTGAAGGCGTCGTCTCCGGAGAGTACCTCGAAGCCTGGTGGCCGGTCGCGGAGGATGTCCATGATCTGGCCCAGGTTGCCGGAGGCCTCTTTCACCGCGGCCACGTTCCCGTGCTGGGCCAGGCGCAGGAGGGCCTTGGCGTCGATGTTGCTTCCCGTCCGGCCGGGAACGTTGTAGACCACCACCGGCACCGAGCTCGCGTCGGCAATGGCCGCAAAGTGGCGGTAGTAGCCCTCGGAGGTGGGCTTGTTGTAGTAGGGACCCACCGAGAGCACGCCGTGTGCGCCCTGGGCCGCCGCGGCCCGCGCTTTCTCGATGGCGACCCGCGTGTCGTTGCTGCCCGCCCCGGCCAGGACCGGGGTCCTCCCCGCCTCCGCGAGCGTGATCTCGATGACCCGCCGCTGCTCCTCCCCGCTGAGGGTCGCGCTCTCCCCCGTCGTCCCGCAGGGCACCAGGACGTCGATCCCTCCTTCAACCTGGCGACGCACCAGCCGGCGGAGCGCGCCCTCGTCCAGGCTCCCGTCCTTCGTGAAAGGGGTGACCAGGGCCACCCCCGCACCCGCGAACGATCGTGCCATCCCTAACCTCTCTCGGATCGATACTCTCACGTCGGAGTCAGCGTCCTCGACGTGCCGTTCACGCTTCCCGCGGCGTCCGCCTAACGTCGGCGGGGGTCTGGACGCTCCACGTGCTTAACCTTCGGCCTCCTGGCCGTAGCGCCCGTCATGTGGGCGAGTCAGGATGCCACGCTACCACGAACCGACGCCGAGTCAGGTCCCATAGCCTTGTCCAGCCTCGGTTAGATCACAACCCGCTGGCGGGGATCGCGTTCGACTAGGTGCTTCAAGGGCAACCCTCCGGGACGTAGCCGATCGCCCGCAGCTTCTCGCAAGTCTCAGGGCTCAGGGGGGGCGGCCCCGGCTTCCCCTCCAGGAGCCCCCGCGTCCGCACCCACTCCCGGTCCGAGCGCTCCTGTAGCAGCTCCAGCTCGCGCCGCTGCACCCTGAGCTCGTCGGGCCGGGAGCGCGCGAGGTCGTGGGTCTCGCCGGGATCCGCCCGGCGGTCGAAGAGCGCGTAGCGGTTGCCGTCACCCACCGGAGTGGCTACGACCTTGAGCCGCCGATCCCAGGTTCCGCTCAGGTTCCGGTCGTTCTGCGCGTAGAGGCGCGGCCGGGCGGGGCCGGCCCCTCCGCGGATCACGGGCAGGAGGCTCTCCCCCGCCAGGTCGGGCGGGTAGGAGACCTTAACCGCATCGAGAATGGTGGGGACGATGTCCAGGGTGGAGGCCAGCACGTCGCTGCGCTGCCCAGGGGGGCCGCCGGGGAGGATCGCGATGAGGGGGATGCGCAGGGAGGGGTCGAAGAGGTCTTCGCCGTGATCGAAGAAGTAGTCGTGCTCCCCCAGGCTCTCCCCGTGGTCCGAGGTCAGCACGAGAATCGTGTTGTCGCGGACGGCGGAGGCCTTGAGCGCATCCACGACCTTCCCCACCTCCTGGTCCACGGTGGCGATCTCGCCGTCGTATTGGGCGACGTAGTAGCCCAGTCGGTCATGGCCCGGCACCGCCCATTGGTAGGGAATCCCCCCGTGGTAGTCCCTCACCACCTTGAGGTGCGGGCCCGCGGCGGCGGAGGGGTCCAGGAAGGCGGTGTCAAAAGGCGGGGGCGGGGTGTAGGGGGCGTGGGGGTTGACGTAGTGGAGCCAGAGCAGGAAGGGCCGGTCGGGGCGCGCCTCCCCCAGAAACTTGACCCCCGCCTCCGTGATGGCCCGCGTGCGGTCCATCTCCGAGGGGAGGGCCGCCTCCTCCCAGGTCTCCCGGTAGGCTTGGAAGCCCTTGGCGTAGCCGAGCGAGGCCGCGAGGTTCGGGTTGTCCACGACCGCGGTGGTGGCGTAGCCCGCGGCCTTGAGCACGCTTGCCAGGGTGGGGTTCATCTCCACGAGGATGGGGTGGGTCTTGCTGTAGCCGGTCTGGGAGGCCCGCCGTCCGGTCAAGAGGGCCACGAAACTCCCCCGCGTCTTCGGCCAATACGTATAGGCCTCCTCGAACACTGTCCCTTCCCGCCCCAGGGCATCGAGGCGGGGGCTGGTCTTCCGGGGGTAGCCGTAGGTCCCCAAGTGATCGGCCCGGAGGGTATCGATCGTGAGCAGGAGGACGCTGAGGCGCGTGCCCCCCGCGGAGGGCTTCGTCGAGACCTCTTTCCCGGGCCCGGGACAGGCGATGAAGGCCAGGGCCAGCAGGGCGGGAACACGCCTCACGCGGCGTCCTCCTCGATGCGCACGCGCCGCCGATCATCCCCCGCGTGCTCGAGGGTAACCCGGACGGGATGCGACCAGGGTACGCGCGAGAGGCGCTCCGCCCACTCCACGGCCAGGATGCCCTGGGGACCGGGCAGCTCCTCCAGCCCCAGCTCCCGCTCGTCCCCGTCGCCGTGCAGCCGGTAGAGGTCGGCATGGTGAAGGGTCAGCCGACCGGGGTAGGAGGTGAGGAGGACGAAGGTGGGGCTCGCCACCTCCTCGGGGTTCGCCCCCAGGCCCCGGGCCAGGCCCCGCACGAAGGCCGTCTTACCCGTCCCCAGCTCCCCGCTGAGAAGCACCACCTCGCCCCCGCGGAATCGTGCGGCCAGGGCGGCGGCCAGGTCGCCGGTCTCCGACTCGGCGTGGCTTAGGTGGTCGCGGATGAGGGGTCTCCGGGGCCAGGAGCCAGCAGGGACTGCAGGGCTTCGGGAATGGCGTCGAGCACGTCCCCGGCGAGGAGCGATTCCCGACCCCGTCGGGCGGCCGCCCGGTCCCCGGCGAGCCCGTGCAGATAGACGCCCGCCGCCCCCGCCACCCACGCCGGATGGCGGGCCAGGAGGGCCCCGATCATCCCCGCCAGCACGTCGCCCGTTCCGCCGCTGGCGAGGCCGGGATTACCGGTCGGGTTCACCGCAGCGCGGCCATCGGCCTCGACCACGAGCGTCCGATGACCCTTCAGAACCACGAGCGCCCCCGTCTCCTGGGCCAAGGCCCGGGCCGTCTCCAGGCGACGCTTCTGGACTTCGTCGCTCTTCAGGCCCGCCAGCCGCGCCATCTCGCCCGGGTGGGGCGTCACCACGGTGGGGTTGTCGCGCCGGAGGGCCTCCAACGAGCCCGCCGCTCGCGAAGAGGGAGAGGGGGCAAGAGCGTTTAGGCCGTCCGCGTCCACCAGGAGGGGGACCGGGCAGCGCCGAACGAACTCGCGGACGAAGTCGCGGGTACCCGGGTCCTGGCCCAGACCCGGCCCGAGCACGACCGCGTCCCTCTTTTTCGCCAGCGATACCGCCCGCTCCACCGCCTCGCGGGAGATGCCGCCGGACGCGGTCGCGGCCAAGGGCTCGGTCATGATCTCGGGTCGGGCTGCCGCCACCATGGGGAGGGCGGGGACGGCGGTGGCCACCGTCACCAGACCGACCCCGGTGAGGAGGGCCCCTCTCGCGGCCAGCACGGCCGCCCCCGTCTTGCCCAGCGACCCCGCCACCACCAGCACATGTCCGTAGGTGCCCTTGTGGGAGTCGGGGGCCCGTGCCGGGAAGGCCCGAGCGGCATCCGCTGCCTCCAGGAGGAAGAGCCGGGGCCCGGTCTGGTCGATCACTTCCTGGGTAATGCCGATGTCGGCCACCACCAGCTCGCCGATGTGGTCGCAGGCGGGAGGGAGCACGTGGCCGTACTTGGGCGCGCCGAATGTCACCGTCACCGAGGCGGTCACCGCCAGTCCGGGAAACTCCCCCTGGTCGGAGGAGATCCCGGAGGGGATATCCACCGCCACCACCGGCGTGCCCGCCTCCCCCCGGCGTGCGATCTCCGCCACCGCCAGCCCCACCACGCCCCCGGGCTCCTTGCGCAAGCCGGTACCGAGGAGCGCGTCCACCAGGAGATCCGCCCCCCGCAGGCGCTCGCGTGCGCCCTGCCAGGCGGCCTCGTCCGGCACTTCCGTGAGCGTGCCCCCGGAGCGCTCGTAGGCCCCCATGTGCAAGCGGGCGTCCCCGGTCACGTCGGCGCGGGCGCCCAGGAGAACGACTTGGGGGCGGAGACGGAGAAGGCGCCGCGCGGCTCCGAAACCGTCTCCTCCGTTGCTCCCTTTGCCACAGAGCACGGCGGGATGGCGGGCCCCGGGGTAACGCTCAAGGATCACGCGAGCCACCGCCGCCCCCGCGTTCTCCATGAGGAGGGCGCCGGGCAGGCCGATCTCCTCGATGGTTCGGCGGTCGGCCTGCCGCATTTCCGCGGCGGTGAGGACAGCCCGCACCCCTCGACTCTACAGCAGGTGCCCTCCCCGCACCAAGAGTAGCGCTCCCACGAGGGCGGCGAGGGCGAAGCGGTAGTACACAAAGGGCAAGTAGTTGCGCGTACGCACGTAGGCGAGGAGAACGCGGATGGCGAGGAAGCCGGAGAGGGCGGCGGCGACCATTCCCAGGAGAAGGGGTCCGTGCCCGCCCCCCGCGCGGATGAGGTGCGGCACCTTCAGGACGGCGGCCCCGAAGGTGATGGGGGTGGCGAGGAGGAAGCTGAAGCGTGCCGCCTCCTCGCGGCGGTAGCCGAGGAAGAGCCCCATGCTGATGGTGGCCCCTGACCGCGACACGCCGGGGACGATGGCTAGGGCTTGGGCGAGGCCGACAAGGAGGGCGTCGCGGGTGGTCACGCCCAGGGCCTCGCCCTGGCCGGTGGCCCGGCGGTCCGCGGCCAGCAGCACCCCTCCCATCGCGGCCAGGGTCAGGGCCACGAGACCGGGGGCGCGGAAGACGGTCTCCGCCCACTTGTCGAGGAGGACCCCCGCCACCGCACCCGGCACGGAGGCGGCGGCCAGCAGCCAGAGCAGACGGCTCTCCGCCTCCGCAAAGGGCGCGCCCCGGACGAGCCCGCGCAGCCCGGCCGTGATGAGCCGCCACCAGTCTCCGGCGAAGGCAGCGACCACCGCCCCCAGGGTACCCAGATGGAGGGCCACGTCAATGGCCAGGCCATGCTCCTCCCAACCGAGGATCCAGGGGACAAGGATAAGGTGGCCGGAGCTGCTGATGGGCAGGAACTCGCCGAGCCCTTGCACGAGACCGAGGACCAGCGCCTGAAGATACGTCATCGCGCGACCGGGGCGCGTTGACATCTCCGCGGAGCGTCTGTTAGCCTGCAATTCCTTGCGCGGTCCGCGCGATTCCAGGTGTCAGGCATGGGTTTTTTCGCCTCCGTGAACGGGAACGTGGTGCCGATCGAGGAGGCCCGGGTCTCCGTCCTCGACAACGGGTTCACGTTCGGGGACAGTGTCTACGAGACGCTCCGCACCTACCGCGGGCGGCCCTTCGCGCTCGGCCGGCACCTGACCCGCCTGCGGGCTTCCGCCGACCGCCTGGGCTTCGAAATTCCCTTCGCGGACGCAGTCTTGGCCGCCCGTCTCGACGCCCTCCTGGCCCGGGCCGAGAACCCAGAATCCTACATCCGCCTGATCGTGACCCGGGGGGTGGGTGACATCTCCTACCGATTCGAGCGGGTGAAGGGGCCCACGGTGGTGATGGTGGTGAAACCCTACGATCCCTACCCCGAGGGCCACTACCGGGAGGGCATTTCGGTGGTGGTGGTTTCCATCCGCCGCAACCACCCCCGCGCCCTCGATCCTGCCATCAAGTCCAGCAACCTCCTGAACAACATCCTGGCCGTGCGCGAGGCCCAAGCCCGGGGCGCTGAGGAGCCCGTGCTCCTGAACGAAAAGGACGAGATCACGGAAGGAGCGAGCACGAACCTCTTCATCGTGAAAGGAGGAACCGTACTCACGCCCCCCCTCGCGGCGGGGATCCTGGCCGGAGTCACCCGCGCCGTTCTCTTCGACCTGCTCCCCGACATCGGTCTCCCGGTGCGAGAGCAGACCGTGCGCGTCCACGACCTGAAGGCCGCGGACGAGGCCTTCGTGACCAGCACGACCCGGGAGACGATGCCGATCCGGGCCGTGGACGGGACCCCGATCGGAGAGGGCCGCCCCGGCCCCCTCACCCGGCGCATCCTCGAGGCCTTCCGAGCCTACGCCCCCCTCCATTCCCATTGACCTCCCTCCCCCCGTAAGGGACCCCCCCTCACTCTCCACGGGGGTCCCGGCGGGCCAGGAGCCAGCCGGGAATGAAGATCGCCACCCCCACCAGCATCATGCGCAGCATGGCAATCGTGCTCGGGGTTCCGAAGAAGGCCGTCGCCGACACCAGGGTCACCATGAGACCCGTGACCTGGAGGAAGCGGCCGAGAAAGTAGCGCCGCCAGACCCCCGCGTTCTCACCCCTCTTGGGCGACAAGCGGGCTCTCACTGGCGCCTCCAGCCCGTGCGCCCAAACCAGCGGCTCACGTCCTCGCGCGGGATGCGAACGCTGGTCGGGCGGCCATGGGGGCAGAGGGTGGGATGGGCAGTCGCCCCCAGATCGCGAACGATGGCGGCCATGCTCGCGGCGGACAGGGCCTGCCCCGCCCGCACGGCGGAGTGGCAGGCGAGGGTGGCGGCCGAGCGTTCCTGGGCGCCCGAAACGATCCATTCCCCCTCCTCGCGCTCCCGGAGATCCCGCAGGAAGCGCTCCAGGGCAGACGCCGCATCGCGTCCGCCGAGGAGGGCGGGCACGGCCCGGACGCGGGTGGAACCACCCCCGAACTCCTCCACGTCCCAGCCGAAGGCGGCCAGCGACTCTTGCCCCGCCTCCAGCAGAGGCCGCAGCTCGGGGGGGAGCGTGACCACCTGGGGCGCGAGGAGCATCTGCGATTCCACCGCGCCCCGCCCGAGCTCCTCGAGCAGGCGCTCGAAGCGCACCCGTTCATGGGCGGTGTGCTGGTCGACCAGGATCAGGTCCTCGCCGTCCGTGACCACGATGTAGGTGTCCCGGTGCTGGCCCAGCACGGCGGGGGGGCCTCCCACCGCGGAGGGTCCGCCTTCGGCCACGAGCCCGGAGAGCGCCCCGAAATGACTCCCTCTGGCCGCGCCCTCTCCACCCCCCGTGGCCAAAAAGGCCTGGACCGCCTCCTCCACCCTCGCCGTGTCCGCACGCGGTGCCTGTCGCACGCCCCCGGAAAGGGCTGTCCGGACCGCGCGCTCCACGGCCGTGAATACCGTGCGGGTATCCGCGAAGCGCACCTCCGTCTTGGCGGGATGGACGTTCACGTCCACCAGGTGAGGGGGCACCTCCACGAAGAGGACGGCCTCCGCCCCCCGGTCCCCCGCCCCCGCCGCCCGGTACGCTTCGCTCACCGCCTTGGCAAGGGCCCGGTCGCGCACGGGCCGGCGGTTCACGAAGAGGCGGAGGCTCGCCCGCGGGGGGCGGGGGCGATCGGGCCGCGACACCAAGCCTTCGACCTTGACCCATTCCTCCCCGCCGTCGACGGCCAGGAGATCCTCCAGGAAGCCCTTCCCGAAGACCTGGTAGACCCGCGACGGCAGGCTCTCGGCCGCCGGCGCCTCCAGGACTGTCCGGCCTCCCGACTTCAGGACGAAGCCGATCTCCGGTCGGGCCAGGGCCAGGAGCGTGACCGCTTCCGCCACGTGGGTGGCCTCCGTCGACTCCGCGCGCAGGAACTTGCGCCGCGCGGGCACGCCCCCGAAGAGGTCGCGCGCCTCCACCGTCGTTCCCCGCGGGTGCCCGGCGTCCCGCACGTGGATCTTCCGCCCGTCCCGAAACTCCACCTCCGTGCCCGCGGAGCTGCCCTCATCGCGGGTCCACAGCACGAGATGGGAGACGCTGGCGATGGAGGGGAGGGCCTCGCCCCGGAAGCCGTGGGTGGCGACGGCCTGCAGGTCGACGAGCGCCCTCAGCTTGGAGGTGGCGTGGCGCTCCAGGGCCAGCTCGGCATCTTCCCGGCTCATGCCCAGGCCGTCGTCGCGCACCCGGATCAGCGCCTTGCCCCCCGCCTCGATCTCCACCTGCACGGTCCGGGCCCCGGCGTCGATCGCGTTCTCGACCAGCTCCTTCACCACCGAGGCCGGTCGCTCCACCACCTCTCCGGCCGCGATCTTGTTGACGAGGTCCTCCGGGAGGCGCTCGATGCGACGCCCTCCTCCCACGCCGCGACCGTTCAATCCCCGACCGGCTTCTCGAGCTGGGCCTGGGCCGCGGCCAGGCGGGCAATGGGGACCCGGTAGGGTGAGCAGGAAACGTAGTCGAGCCCCACCCGGTGGAAGAAGTGGATGGAGGCGGGATCGCCCCCGTGCTCCCCGCACACCCCGATCTTCAGGTCCCGCTTGACCTGCCGCCCCTTGCGGACGCTGATCTCCACCAACTGCCCCACCCCCCCTTCGTCGAGCGACACGAAGGGGTCCTTGTCGAGCACGCCGTGCTCCTGGTAGTAGAGCAGGAACTTGCCCGCGTCGTCGCGGGAGAGCCCGAAGCCCATCTGGGTGAGGTCGTTGGTCCCCAGGGAGAAGAAATCGGCCTCGCGCGCGATCTCGTCCGCGGTGAGGGCCCCCCGCGGCACCTCGATCATGGTACCCACGAGGTACTCGACGCCCGAGCCGTCCTTGCCCAGGACCTTCTCCGCTTCCTCGAGGACAATCTTCTTCTGCCGCCTCAGCTCCTCCACATGGCCCACGAGGGGGATCATGACCTCGGTCTTGACGGGGGTACCCTTCTTCGCCACCTGGAGCGCGGCCTCGAAGATGGCCCGGGCCTGCATGCGGGTCATCTCCGGATAGGTGATGCCCAGGCGGCAGCCGCGGTGGCCGAGCATGGGGTTGAACTCGTGGAGCTCCTCCACCGCCCGCAGCAGCTTCTCCCCTTCCGCGATGGCCCTCTTGTTCTTGGCTTCCCCCTTGGCCCTGAGGACGGCGACCTTGACCATGAGCTCCTCCCGCTTGGGCAGGAACTCGTGGAGCGGCGGGTCCAGGGTCCGGATGGTCACGGGGGTGCCGCGCATCTCGCGGAAGAGCCCCGCGAAGTCCGCCCGCTGCATGGGGAGGAGCTTCTTCAAGGCTCCCGTGTAGTCGGCCATGGCCTTGCCGTACTCCTTCTCCACCTTGGCCAGCTCCTTGCGGATCTCCGCCGCCTGGCCTCCCTTGGCCTCGCGCAGGCGCTCCTTGAGGCGCGACGCGAGATCCAGGCCGCGCTGGCCGCGCGCCGCAGAGAGGATCATCTTCACCACGTGGGGCAGGCGCTCCTCGGCGAAGAACATGTGCTCCGTCCGGCAGAGGCCGATGCCGCCCGCGCCGAAGGCGAAGGCCATCTTCGCGTCGGGAGGGATGTCGGCATTGGCGCGGATGCCCAGGCGCCGGATCTGGTCCGCCCAGGAGAGCAGCTTCTCGAACTTCTGGTAGAGGGGGGAGGACTCCGGCTTGCGCTTCCCCATCACCACCTGGAGCACTTCCGAGGGGCTGGTGGGGAGCTCCTTGAGGATAACCTCACCCGTGGAGCCGTCGATGGAGATGCTCTCTCCCTCCCGGACCACCCGGCCCCCTACCTTGAAATGCCGGGCCCGAGCGTCGATATCGAGCGCCCCGCAGCCCACCACCGAGGGCTTGCCCATCTGTCGGCCCACGACCGCGGCGTGGGAGGTGGTCCCGCCGGTCGCGGTCAGGATGCCCTGGGCCACGCTCATGCCGTGGATATCGTCGGGCACCGTCTCCATGCGGACGAGCAGGACGCGCTTGCCCTTGTGGCTCCAGGCCACGGCGTCGTCGGCGGTGAACACCACCGCCCCCGTGGCCGCCCCCGGCGACGCGGCCAGCCCCCGGGCCGCCACCTCTGCCTTCTTCCGCTCCTTGGGGTCGAAGATCGGGTGCAGGAGTTGGTCGAGGGCCTGCGGCTCCACCTTCATCACCGCCTCGCGGGAGGTGAGGATCCCCTCCTCCACCATATCCACGGCGATGTGGACGGCGGCCAGACCCGTCCGCTTGCCGTTGCGGGTCTGGAGCATGTAGAGCTTGTTCTCCTGGATCGTGAACTCGAAGTCCTGGACGTCCTTGTAGTGCCGCTCCAAACGGGTCGTGATCTCCCGAAGCTGACGGTAGGCTTCGGGCATCACCTTCTCGAGCTCGGCAATGGGGTGCGGAGTGCGGATGCCCGCCACCACGTCCTCTCCCTGCGCGTTCTGGAGGAACTCCCCGTAGAACTCCTTGGCCCCGGTGGAGGGGTTGCGGGTGAAGCCGACCCCGGTGGCGGAGGTGTCGCCCATGTTCCCGAAGACCATGGTCTGCACGTTGACGGCGGTGCCGAGGTCGTGGGGGATGTCGTTCAGCTTGCGGTAGGTGACGGCGCGCGGGTTCATCCAGGACTTGAAGACGGCGTCGCGCGCCCCCTTGAGCTGCTCCCGGGGGTCTTGGGGGAAGGGGCGGTGGGTCTCCCTGTCCACCACCGCCTTGAAGCGGGCGATCACGTCATCGAACGCGGCCTCCCCGAGGTCCACGTCGGCGGTTACTCTGTGCTTCTTCTTCACCGCAGAGAGCTCGTGCTCGAAGCGGTCCTTGTCGATCCCCAGCACGACGTTGCCGTACATCTGGATGAAGCGCCGGTAGGAGTCCTTGGCGAAACGCCCGTTCCGGGTCTTGGCCTTCAGCCCCAGCACGGACTGGTCGTTCAGGCCCAGGTTCAGGATGGTGTCCATCATCCCCGGCATCGAGAACTTGGCCCCACTCCGCACGGACACGAGCAGGGGGTCGGCGGGGGCCCCCAGCTTCTTGCCCACGAGGCCCTCCAGGCGGGCGAGGGCTTTGGCGACCTCCTCCTCGATCTCGGGGGGCAGGGAGCCCCCCCGCTCCACGAAAAGATTGCAGGCGGCGGTGGACATCGTGAAGCCAGGGGGAACGGGTAGGCTGGCGTTGGTCATCTCGGCTAGGCCGGCACCCTTGCCCCCGAGCAGGTCCTTCATGTCCTTGTTGCCGTCCGCCTTGCCGCCACCGAAGAAGAAAACGTATTGGTTCACGCTAGCCTCCGAGTCTGGAAATATCGGCGATGCGACTAACAGGCTTAATCAAGTATTCCATCAAACCGAGCCGATTCCGCCTAAGGTGTTCCTGTTCCGCCAGAACAAGTACCTCGGAAAAGAAGCGGTCGACCGATCCCGCGAGTTGGCCGACAGAACGAAGCCGAGTCTCGTACTCTGTTTCCGACAAGTGACCCTTATCATCTCTCCAACCCCGGCGAGACTCTTCGATAGCTCGGTACAGGGCGATTTCTGCATTCTCGACGAGGTGCCTTTCGTCAAAGAAACCGATGCCGGGCGACTTGGTCAGAATGTTGTTCGCACGTTTGAAGGCCGTCGCTAGTTGTGCGAAATCGTCCTGATGCTCCGCTCTTACCTTGTGGAGGGCGCGCAACCGCAGAAGACAGTCGTACGGATCCTCTAGCGCGTAAGGGCCTACTGTGGGATCCGTGTAGAGAACTGCAGCGACCTCAACAGCTGCGAAACCTCGATACTCAAGTAAGTACGCCAGACGATCTAGCAAGAAGAGCTGAAGCGCACCGGTTACCTTGTCGTGCGGCCCACGAAGCTCGATACCGCACTCTCGGTAACCTCCGAAGGCCTCGTCAATCAGTCGGATGATGTTAGTTCGCTCTTCGTTCGACGTTGGCCTCCAGAAGTCGAGCACGACACGCAATGCTCCCTGCGCCGCTCGACGAAGACCGAAAGGATCCCGGCTACCTGTGGGATCCTCCCCGATTCCAAAATAACCTACCAGAGTGTCGAGTTTGTCTGCCAGCGACACAGCCGCGAAGATCCGGGCGGCCACACCTGATTCGGCAAATTCGAGCGCCGGCCGGTCCTCTTGGCCGATGGCTATTGGCTCGTAATGCCAGCGCACGGCCTCAGCCACGTCCTCAGCCGCCCCCTGCTTGCGGAGGTAGAGCCCGCCCATGGTCCCCTGTAGTTCTGGGAACTCGCGGACCATAAGCGTAGTCAGGTCCACTTTGGCGAGCTCCGCTGCTTCTGACGCTGCTCTTCGCTGCGCATCGTCCATGAGACCGAGCTCGCCCATGACTTGAACGAGTTGGACTAGGCGCTTAGCCTTGTCTCTATAGGTGCCGAGACCCTGGTGAAACGTGATTCCCGTCAGGTCACCTACCCGCTTGGCGAGAGGCCGCTTCAGGTCTTCCTCGTAGAAGAACGAAGCATCGCGTAGCCGAGCAACCACAACTCGCTCCATACCCCGACGGATCTCATCTTCCGTGGAGCCGTCTGTGTTGGTCACGGCCGCAAAACCAACCACCTGCGCCTCGCGCACGCCGAGAGGAAGGTACTTCTGGTGGTGAACGAGCACGGTCGTGATCACTTGCTCGGGGAGATGATGGAACTGCTCGGGCACCCGACCGCGTATGACCGTGGGATACTCAACGAGGTCGCGCCATTCGACACGCAAGTCATGGTCATCGCTTCCCAGGGCGTCGACTGCGAACGTTGCTAGCTCTCGCGCTATTTTCGCTTCCCGATCGGCTGCGTCCAGCAGGACGAAGTTCCTACTTAGGGCCTCACAAAGATCCGCGAACGATCCGACCGTCTGCGGCCTGCCGGCCGCACCCTTCGGCAGGAACCGGTGTCCGTAAGTAACATTTCCGGTTTCCACGATCGCTTGACCTCTTGTACCCCGGACGAGCTCGTAGATCGTAAAGGGTACGACTTTCGAGTTGATGAGGGCCACGAGCCAACGAACTGGCCGTCCGAACGGGAAAGAACCCTTGCCGTCTTCGAGCCAGGCGTCCCAACTCATTCGCTTGGGAAACGCAAGGTACCTTAGCGTGCCGGCGATCACTCCCGGAAGGACCGCTTCTGCCAGTTCCGCAGGCAGCTCTCTTCGAAATAAGAGGTGCTCCTCCGTGCCGGCCTTGACGCCGGTCTTCAGCTCGTCGGGTGGGACGCCGACCTTCGCCGCGAAACCCAACGCTGCCCGTGTCCACACCCCGCTTTGATCCTTGGCGGCCTTAAGCGACGGGCCCCAGATTTCAGCCGTTCGCGGCTGTTGACGGGCAGGCACTTCGCTCTTGAGCACGAGGCGACGCGGAGTGAACCACGCCTGGGTTGCTTCAAAGAGTGCGTCCCGTTCAGAGGCAGGAGAGGGAACTCCGGGCGCCAATGGCTGGCCAAAGCAAAGTCGCTGTTCAAGGGCGCAATCGACGAATCCGTCCCGGAGCTGTTTGCTCAGCTGCACCAGCCAAGCTGCGGGGAGTTCCTCGCAGCCGATCTCGAGGAGAAACTCAGCCACGTGTAGCCCTGTCTGAGCTATCGAAGCGTGTTTGGCCCTCTGGTTCTTCCGGGGGCTTGATGTACGCCGCTGCAACGGCACACGCCAGCTTCCGTATCGCCAGGATCATCCCCGCCCGCTGGCTCACGGAAATGGCGCCGCGCGCGTCCAGGACGTTGAAGGCGTGGGAGGACTTCAGGCACCAATCGTAGGCGGCGAGTACCGAACGCCCCCCCGGCGCCTTCATCACCCGCCATCCTTCCGCCAAGTAGCTATCGAAGAGCCTCCGGTGGAGCTCGACGTCGGCCAGCTCGAAGGAGTACCGCGAGAGCTCGTACTCCTCCTCGTGGCGCACATCGCGGTAGAGACGGTCGGCCGACCAGCGAAGGTCGTAGACATCGTCCACGTCCTGGAGGTACATGGCGATGCGCTCCAGGCCGTAGGTGATCTCCCCGGAGATAGGGGCGAGGTCGATGGCCCCCGCCTGCTGAAAGTAGGTGAACTGCGTGATCTCCTGTCCGTCCAGGAGCACTTGCCAGCCGATCCCCCACGCCCCCAAAGTGGGCGACTCCCAGTTGTCCTCCTCGAACCGAACGTCGTGGGCGGCGGGATCGATGCCGAGCGCTTCCAGGCTCTGCAGGTAGATGCCTTGGATGTCCGCCGGGGGCGGCTTCAGGATCACCTGAAACTGCATGTGCTTGTAGAGCCGGTTGGGGTTCTGCCCGTACCGCCCGTCCGCGGGCCGGCGCGAGGGCTGGACGTAGGCCACGCGCCAGGGATCTCCTCCCAGCACGCGGAGAAAAGTCTCTGGATGCATGGTGCCGGCGCCCACCTCCCCGTCCCAGGGCTGGTGGATCAGGCAGCCGCGGTCCGCCCAGTAACGCTCCAGGACGAAGACGAGGTCTTGGAGGGTAGCTGGCGTCTGGCCCCTCAACTCCCTACCTCGCGGGCCACGTCCTTGAGGACGCGGTGGGAGCGCAGCCGCCGCTCGAGGTGGTTCGAGATCAGGTCCTGGTGGAACGTTTCGAGGGGCATGGCCTCGGGAGGGAGGGGTCCTTTCATGTCCGCGGGCGCCCGCGAGAAGACCTCGGCCAGAAAGGCCCGAGCCCCCTCGGGGAGCACCGGACCCGAGACGGGTCCGCAATTCTCGCACACGAAGCCCCGCGCCGCACTGTGATACCGCAGGGGGCCGAACCCGAGCGCCCCCCCGCAGGAGGCACAGCGGTCGAGGGGCGGGTAGATCCCGTGGATACGCAGGAGCCAGGCTTCGAGGTAGCGCGCGAGGAGGCGGTCGGGCGTGCCCTCTTCGGCGGCTCGGATGGTGGCCAGGGCCAGGCGGTAGACCTTCTCCTCCGCCTCGCCTTCCTGGGCGAAAGCGTCCAGCAGCTCCGCCAGGTAGGACAGGGTCATGACCGTTTCCAGGCCGCGCCGGCCCGCGCCGAAAGCTGACCGCAGCAGCTCGCACTCGCCCAGGCGGAAAAGGTCTGCGCCCTGCCGGCCGTAGAGTCCCACCCGGACTTCGCTGAGCGGCTCCAGGGCCGACTGGTAACGGGGTCGGGGCCCTCGGGCCCCCTTGGCCACGGCCCGGACTTTACCCCGCTCCCGGGTGAGCAGGACGACCAATTTGCTCGTCTCGCCCAGCTTGTACGTGCGAAGGACCAAGGCCTCCGAGGTGATGAGGGGCATGGCGCGCGTCCGGCGACTCGCCCGAACACGCTACGCTAACACAGCCGCCGAGCGCGCGCCATTGTTGAAGGAGCGGACGGGCCCGTGCTAGGTTCAGACCCATGGGCCTGCGCTTCGGGCGGATCGTCGCGATCTTGGGGCTGGGAGCGGCCCTCGGCCTCCTCTGGAACGGCTTCTCCGGCCGCGGACTTGCCCTGGGGCGGAGCGTTTTCGTCCAGCGGGGGGACGAGGTCATCGAGGCGGGCGAGGCCAAGGCGCGCCTCGACCGCGGCGCCCTCTTCCTCGACGCGCGGCCAGCCGACTTCTACAAGATGGGCCACATTCCGGGGGCTCTTCCCTTGCCCGAGCCCGACTTCGAACGCGCCTTCGCGGCTCTGGAACCGCGGCTCCGCCGCCACTTCAACCTGGTCGTGTACTGCAGCGGCTACGGGTGCGAGGCCAGCAACATCGTGGCCCGCCACCTCCGCGAGAAGGGCATCCACGCCGCCATCCTCAACGAGGGGTGGCCCGCGTGGACCGACGCCGGCTACCCCGTCCGCTCGGGCGAGGCGCCATGAACGCGCTCCGCCACCCCGGACTCCATCTCATCCTCCGTCTCCTCCTCGGCGGTCTGTTCGTCTATGCCAGTCTGAACAAGATCGCAGACCCCCCCGCCTTCGCCCGCATCGTCTACCAATGGCAGGTCTTTGGAGCCGTCCCCTCCAACCTGGTGGCCGTGATCCTGCCCTGGGTCGAAGCCCTGGCCGGGATCCTGCTCCTGGCCGGGATCTGGAAGCGCGAGGCTGCGCTCGTGGTCGCGCTCCTGCTCGTGGTGTTCCTGGCCGCGGCGGGCTCGGTGATGGCCCGCGGCATCGACGTCGAGAACTGCGGTTGCACCTCGGTGGCGGCCAAGGCGGAGGCAGGCGTATTCCACGGCGTCGGCTGGTTCCTGGTGCTCCGCAACGCCTTCCTGCTGGCCTCGAGCCTGGTCCTGGTGGGCGTACCCGCGGATGCGGTCGAGGGCCGCCGCGCCCTGGTGCAGGCGGAGGGTCCCTCCCGTTGACATTGCCGGCGGCCCCCGCCTAGCATCCTTCGCTTGCGTGCCGCACGGAATGACCGTCCGGCCCTTCCCAGGGAGGCCTGCACTCTCCTGGCCGCCCTTTGGCTGGGCGCGTGCAACCACCCGCCCCTGAAGGAGGTGGCGGCCGCGGAGAGCCTGCTCGAGCAGGCCCGAACCGAGGGCGCGCAGGAGTTCGCCCCCGAGCGCTGGAAGGAGGCTCAGGAGGCGCTCCGAACGGCCAAGGCTCGCCTTCAGGATAGGGACTACCGGGGGGCCATCTCCTCCGCCACCGAGGCCGCGGAGAGGTCGCGGGCCGCGGGCCAGGCCGCGATAGCGGGAAAGGCGGCGGCCCGACAGGCGGTGGAGGCGGATCGGGCGGAGGTGGACGCGGTCCTCGCCGAGCTTGCTTCTCTCCGGGAGCAGGCCACAAAGGCGAAGGTGCCGGACGCGGTCCTCGCCGAAGTCGAGGGGGCGGCGGCGGCCGTCAACGAGGGTATGCGGGAGGCCGAGACCCGCCTGCAGCAAGGGGATCTCCTGGCGGCCCAGGCGTTGGCGGCGGAGCTCAAGGCCCGGGCCGCGCCCTTGACCACCGCCTTCCGCCAGGCCCAGGTGAAATGGGAGGCGGCCCACCCCCGCGGAGGCCGACGGAGGCGATGAGCAATACCGTCACCCGGGGCGTCCGCGTGCAAGTGAAGAGCAGCTACCTCCCGGAACGCAGTTCACCCCGCGACGAGCACTACTTCTTCACCTACCGGGTCCGCATTTCCAACGAAGGGCCGGAGACCGTGCAGCTCGTGAGTCGGGAGTGGATCATCACCAACGCCGAGGGCGAGGTGGAGAGAGTCCGGGGGCCGGGCGTCGTCGGTGAGCAGCCGGTGCTGGGCCCGGGGGAGTCGTTCGAGTACACGAGCTTTTGCCCACTGAGAACACGGATTGGCTCCATGCACGGCTCGTATCGGATGGTGACCGCGAGCGGCGAGTCATTCGATGCCGCCATTGCCCCCTTCTCGCTGGCGGTGCCGACGGCGCTGAATTGAGCGCGCGGGCGCCGCGCGGACTCCCGCCCCAGCCGGGGGTGGTCCGGAGGTGAGCCGAGGCCAGGGGCCGCAGGGGGGGCCGGTGCGTCCGACCCTCGCCCACCGCCCGCGGACCTAGGCCAGCCACTCCCCTTCGAAGAGGATCTCGACCTCGCCCGTTTGGAAGACGGCTCCTCCCTCCGGCCACTCGACTTCGAGCGTGCCGCCGTCACACACCACGCGCAGATGACGGTTGGCGCGGCCGGCGAGGATGGCGGCCACGGCCGCGCTGGCGGCCCCCGTCCCGGAGGCGCTGGTCGGCCCCACTCCCCGCTCCCAGAACCGGGCCCGCACCTGGCCGGGGTCCGTCACGGAGACGAACTCGACGTTGGTGCGATGGGGAAAGAAGGGATGGCCCTCGAGGGCCGGGCCGAGGAGGGCGATGAGGGCGTCCTCCGCGGGCTGCTCGAGGAGGAGAGCGCAGTGCGGGTTCCCGAAGGAGAGCGCCGTGATCCGGACCGTGCGACCGGCGGCCTCCAGGGGATGATCGACGAGGAGGGGTTGCGGCGGTTCGAGGGCGACGGGAATGGATGCCGTGGCCAGGATCGGGGGGCCCAGGTCGGTGCCCACGCGAAAGCGGCTTCCCTCGAGGCTCTCGACCCGCACCCGCCGGGGTCCGGGCGCGGTGTGGACGACGTGCTCGGCGGGTGCCCAGCCCGCGCGCACGGCCAGGGCGGCAAGGCAGCGCACTCCGTTGCCGGAGATCTCGGCCTCGCTACCATCGGCGTTTACCAGACGCATCCGGACCCCGTCGGGAGCGGGTTCGTGGAGAAGCAAGCCATCCCCCCCGATCCCCCGGTGGCGATTGCACAGGCGCCGCGCCCATGGGGCCACCGGGGACGGCGCGTCCCGGGCGGCGACGAGGATGAAGTCGTTGCCCAGGCCATGGGCCTTAGCGAAATTCACTTCCGGGTCTTCCCTCGCCGGAGCGGGGACGGGGGCGGGAAGGTGGCCACGGCCAGGACGCTCTCGCCCTGAAAGCCGGCGGGCCGCCACTCTTTTCCGCCGTCCAGGGTGTGGAACAGGCCTTGGTCCGTGGCCAGGAACGCCTCCAGGCCGGCCGCGGGAGCCAGGGGGAACAGGAGCTGGGTGGGGGACCCCGCCCCCGCCGTGCCCAGCCGGGTCCAGGTGGTTCCCGCGTCCTCGCTGCGGAAGAAGCCGCCATCCGCGGCCGCGTAGAGGAAGGGCCCGAGCCAGATCAGGTCCCCGACCCGGTGGCCCGCCAACCCGGCCGATACCCAGGTCCGGCCCCCGTTCGAGGATCGAAAGACCCCCGCTTGGCCGACCCCCACAAAGAGGACGGGGTCCACTGCGAAGAAGGAAGAGAGGGCCATCGCCCGGACGTCCCCCGGCGGCAGGCCCTCCCCGGGCCCCTCGAAATGCGCGCCGGCGTCGTTGGAGATCAGGACGCCGCGGCCGGTCGCCATGACCAGCGCCGGCCCGGGCCACTCCAGCCGGAAGACGGAGGTCCCCCAGAGGCTCGTGGACGCGAACGTGCGCCCCCCATCTCCGGATTTCAGAAGCCCAGCGGCGGTGCCCACGAAGAGGGTCGGGTCCGACTGGGGGTAGCGCGAGGACAGCAGGCAAAGAACGGGGGGCGAGCTCCCGGTCCGCTCCCAGATCTCCCCGAAGTCCTTGGAGAGGTAGATCCCCTCCTCGCCCCCCACGTATACCAACGGACCCAGGGGCATGATGCCGCGGGCGGCCCCGAGGAGGTCCAGCTGGGCCCCCGTGGTCTGCCCAAGCACGCGCTGCCAGCTGCCACCCCAGTCTCGGGACCGCCAGAGGCCGGCCGGGGTCCCCGCGAAGAGCGTGAGGCTGGCGGTGACGGGATCGGTACGGTTCTGCCCCGCCGACGGCCCCCCCGCGAGGGAAGCCGACAGCAGCAGACACACGGCCAGCGCGCGGGGGGTCGTCAGCGCGGAAAGTAGGCGCGTAGGCGCTCGCAAGCCTTCACCGGATCCTCGGGGATCACCCGGGTATCGCCGAACACGGTTAGGAAGTTCGTGTCGCCCGTCCAGCGCGGGACCATGTGGAGGTGGATGTGATCGGCCACCCCCGCTCCCGCCGGACGCCCGAGGTTCATGCCTAGGTTGATTCCCTCGGGGTGATAGGCGTCGGCCAGCACTTCCTCCAGGCGACGGGCCAAGCCCATCATCTCCGCGAGCTCCTCGGGGGTGGCTCCGCTGAGGGTGCCCACGTGCCGCCGGGTCGCCACCAGGAGATGCCCGGCGTTGTAAGGGAAGAGGTTCATGACCACAAAGTTCAAGGAACCCACGTGCACCACCAGGCGGTCGGCCCCTCCCGCCCCCTCCAGGGCGCGGCAGAGGACGCAGCCGGATGGCTGACCCGCGGAGGTCACGTACTCATGCCTCCAGGGCGCCCACATCCGCTCCATCAGCGGTCCTCATAGTCCACATCGTACACGGGAAGGCTGGACCGGACCCCCTTGAACTTCGCGTCCCCCGCGTAGCGGAAGAGGATTCGGCGCCCGATGACCTCGTCCTCGTACTCCACGATTCCCTCCCCGTGGACGAGAGCCAGATGGGTCTCGAGTTGAACGAGGGTGTCCCGGCTGATGGCAATCCCCTCGTTGAAGAGGCCGCCCCGGGCGTCCACGATCACGCGCAGGCCGGAGGCACGAACGGGCCCCGGGGGCGGCGGCGCCTCCGCCTCGTCCTCCTCCATCGGCTTCTTGGCGCCCGAGGAGAGCCGGCCCGCGAGGTTGACATTGCGTCCGATGACCGTGCTTTGCACGGTCTTCTCGTCGGCGAGAAAGCGGGCCAGATAGGCGCGCCCATAATGGATGGCGATCCCCATCTTGAAGTACGTCATGCCCCCCTCGCGCTGGCGGCGCAGGGTGTCCTGGCAAAGAATGGCGGTGCGCAGCGCGTTCAAAGGGTCCAAGGGATCGGCGTGGCCGGTACCGTAGGTGACCATCATGCCGTCCCCAAGGAACTTGTCCACCGTTCCCCCGAAGCGCCGGACGTGGGGGATGAAGGCGTCGAACACCGTATAGAGCTCCTGGGTCAGGTCGCGCTCCGAGATCTGGCCTTCCGACGTTTGGGTGAACCCACGGAGGTCCAGGAAGAGGACGGTGGCATTGACGGCATTGTTGTGGACCTGGGCGGACTCCCCGAACTCATAGATGCGCAGGCCGCGGCTGGCTTTGTCCTCGACATCCTTCTCCTCCCCCAGGGCGCCGCCCAGGAGGCAGATGCGGTCCCGCACCTGGGTAAGGATCTCGAAGCGCTTGACTCCCGTCACCACATCCAGGAAAGCGTCGACGATCTCCGCCGGCTTGCGGCGCTCCAGCTCCGCCTTCAGCAGGGTCGAGGCCATGAGCCGGCTACCCGTGGCCCAGGCATCGCCCAGGAGGTAGGTGAGGATGTGGCCGTTCATCATGATCTTGGGGAGGCTGGAAGGCTTCAGGTACTGCTCCCGGGGCAGCCCGGGCATGTGGCGGGAGGCGCGGGCGAGCAGACCCCGGTCTCCTTCCCGCAGGCGGCGCTCGGTCTCGCGGAGCAGGATCTGCTGGATCTCTTGGAAGGCTTCCGCGGTGATGCGGTAGCGCTTGTTGGCGCTCAGGAAGTGGTTGAAGTCGAGTTCCGCCACCGAGCATTCGGTGAAGGCAAAGCCGTCCTCGATGATGGACTCGATCAAGGCCGGGCTGTCATCGCCCCAGATCTGGGGTCCCTCCCCATTCCGGCGCGACTCCTGATCCAGGCGCCGGTAGAAGGAGGCGAGCAGGGGGTGCAGGGAATACTTCGCCTTGCGGACGGCCGGGGTCTTGGCTTCCAGTTCACGGAGAAACTCCGCCACGTCGCGGCTGTGGCCCAGCCAGAATAGGTTGAGCAGGCCGGACCGTCGGTCGACGGCCCGCATGGAGCGGAGAATCCGACCGAGGGCGGTCTCGTACTCCGCCTGGTCGCGGGACGCGTCGGGGCGGAAGCCTTGGGACTCCAACCCAATCTGGGCGAGCAAGCTCTGGAGGAAGCGGCGAAGGAGCGTCCGCAGCCGGGGGTGAAATGTGAGGAGGTAGACGTCGCGCTCGCCGTCCCGCTCCAGGGGAGGGAGGCGCGGGAGGGGGGAGCCCAGGAGCCCCTCCGTCTCCGCGACGCCACCCGCTACGAAACGGGAGGAGATGGGATCCTTGTGGAAGAGAGAAACGGGTCCCATCGCGAAGGGAGCAGATTAGCGACGGTTGATCAGCTCCCGGAGTTCCTTGCCGGGCTTGAAGTGCGGAACCTTCTTGGCGGGCACGAGCACTCCCGCTCCCGTCTTCGGGTTCCGGCCGGTACGGCTGTCCCGTCGCCGGATCCGGAAGCTGCCGAAGCCCCGCAGTTCGATCTTGTCGCCCTTCTGGAGAGCGTCGATGATGGAGGAGAACACGGCTTCCACGATGACCTCCGAGTGCTTGCGGGTGAGGTCGGAGACGCGCGAGACCTCATCCACCAGCTCCGCCTTGGTCATGGAGCCCTTTACTCCTCCGCGCTCTCCCGCGCAGCTTGGGCAGCCCGGAAGGCGTCCCCGAGAGTGGAACGGTCGCTGCCCGCCGTTTCCCGGTAGCTGTCCAGGTCCTTCTGGGTCTCGTCCTGCTTCACCGCGCGGATGGAGAGACCGATCTTCTTCTCCCCCTCGTTGATCTTGATGATCTTCATGGGGAAAACGTCTCCCACTTTGAAGGCTTCCCCGGGCTTCTCAGTCCGCTTCTCATCAAGCTCGGAAACGTGGACGAGGCCCTCGATGCCCTCGTGGAGCTCCACGAAGGCGCCGAAGTTGGTGAGGCGGACGATCTTGCCTTCCACGATGTCCCCCACCTTGTGGTGGGTGAAAAACTCGTCCCAGATGTCGGTGGCGAGCTGCTTCAGGCCCAGGGAGAGCCGCTGGTTCTCGGCGTCGATGTTGAGAACCACCGCTTCGACCACGTCGCCCTTCTTCAGGACCTCGGAGGGGTGCTTCACGCGCTTGGTCCAGGAGAGGTCGGATATGTGGATGAGGCCGTCGATCCCCTCCTCCACCTCGACGAAGGCTCCGAACTCGGTCAGGTTCCGTACCTTGCCCTTGATGTGCGAGCCGACCGGGTACTTCTCGACGAGCTGGGCCCAGGGATTGGCCTCGACCTGCTTCAAGCCCAGGCTAATCCGGTGGGCTTCCTGGTCGATGCCGAGCACGGCGCACTCCACCTCCTGGCCCACGGTCAGGATCTTGGAGGGGTGCTTGACCTTCTTGGACCAGGACATCTCGGAGACGTGGATGAGGCCCTCGACACCCTGCTCCAGCTCCACGAAGGCGCCGTAGTCCGTGAGGCTGACCACCTTGCCCTTCACCCGGGTTCCCGCCGGGTACTTGATAGTGGCGGTGGTCCAGGGATCAGCCTTGAGCTGCTTGTATCCCAAGGAGACGCGCTCGGTCTCGCGGTCGAACTTCAGGACCTGGACCTTCACTTCGTCCCCGACGTTCAGAACCTCGCTCGGGTGGTTGATCCGGCCCCAGGACATGTCGGTGATGTGCAGCAGACCGTCGATGCCCCCCAGGTCCACGAAGGCCCCGTACTCGGTGATGTTCTTCACCACCCCCATCAGGACCTTACCCTCCTCGAGCGTCTCCAGGGTGTCGCGCTTCTTCTCGGCGTTCTCCTCCTCGAGGACGGCCTTGCGGGAGAGGACGATGTTGCCGCGCTTCTTGTTGACCTTGATGACCCGCATGCGCAGCTCCTGGCCCCGGAGGCTGTCCAGGTTCCGCACCGGCCGCAGGTCCACCTGGCTGCCGGGAAGGAAAGCGCGCACGCCGATGTCGACGGCCAACCCGCCCTTGACCCGCTCGATGACGCGGCCGGTCACGACGCGGCGCTCCTGGTAGGCGCGCTCCACGTCGTCCCAGACCTTCATCTTCTCGGCCTTCTCCTTGGACAGGACAACGTAGCCTTCCTTGTCCTCGGTCTTCTCGAGAAGGACGTCGACGATGTCGCCGGCTTTGATCGAGAGCGTGCCCGTCTCGTCCCGGAACTCCTCGATGGGGATGATGCCTTCGGACTTGTAGCCAACGTCGACAATCACTTCCGAGGCCGAGACCTGCAGGACGACCCCTTTCACGACCTCGCCCTCGGCGAAGTTCTTGAAGCTGACCTCGTACATGTCGAGCTGGCGTTCGAACTCTTCGGGGTCGATTATGGGTTCGTGGGTGGGCTCGGGGGTGGGCGGGGCGGGTACGGCCACCGCGCTCTTGGGCGCGATGGGGGCGACGGACTTCTCTGCTTTTTCAGTCTCCGGCATGAGTGGGGCGAAACCTCCAGGGTATGGATTATCCCAGGCGAACAATAACCCTTTAAGGCCACCGCTCGTCAGGGACTAAACACCAATTCTAGGGGCTTTTCTGCCCCGCTGTCAAGAAGATGGCCAACGTGGGCAGGGGTCTACCGTTCACGTGACAACGGGGCCTGCCTGGGGACCCATGCTCGCCCATGGGACCGCGCCGTTGACCCAAGAAGGCACTCCTCGTCGACCAGACCCTCTCGACGAGCCCTTGAAGAGGTCGCGAGAACGCGAGATGGGCGACAAGTTGTTGACCTGATTCGACTCCAGACAATTGACGGCCTTGAGGTCTGGGTGGTTCGCGGGGCGCTCGAGTCCGTGCTCCTCTCCGGCACCCGTCGTGGTCTAATAGAGAGGCGGTCCGTGCCGCTCTTTGGGAGGCGTTGTCATGATCGAAGGTTTGCTGCAGCCGATGCACTTGCTCCTGATCCTCGGCATCGCGCTCATCATTTTCGGGCCCTCGAAGCTGCCGGAGTTGGGCAAGGCCCTGGGTGAGTCGATTCGAGGGTTCAAGAGCGCGATGCAGGGGGACGAGCCGGGTGCCAAGAACACATCCCGGGACGACTCCGCGGCGCTGCCCGCGCCCCCCGACGACAAGAAAGCCTGATCCTCGGTTCTGCCGGCACCGGGGTCCGGGCCCGCCGCACTTCGTGCACGGTGGCGGGATCCCCCGCTTCGGAGCTCACCGTCGCGCGCCTCCTTGAGGACGGGCCTCGCTCGCCTCAACGCACGGAAGCGGGCACGAAGATCGCTTTCGGGATCATGGCATGCACTCCCTTGTTGCCATCCGCCAGCTGAGTGATGCTCAAATCGGCGGCCACGCTCGCCAGCATGTAGGCGTCGTCCCGGGACATGTGCTTCTCCGTGGCCAGGTAGTCGAGCATCTCCCGCAGCGCCATTCGCGTCGCTTCGGTGAGGTCTTCGTGCAGGCCCATGGTGATGACGTGGGTGGGGGTCTCCGCGCGCGGCCAGCGCAAGTGCAGGTCCTTTCGCACCACGAGCTGGAAGGTGCCGAGGAGCGAGGTCTCGAGGGCAGTGATGTCGACCTCGCCGTTGCCCTGCCCCGCGTGGCCATCGCCCACCAGTAGAAGCGCTCCCCGCGCGTGCACGGGAATATAGAGGGTCGTGCCCGCCACGAGCTCCTTGTTGTCGAGGTTTCCTGCGTGTATCCAGGGCGGTGCGCTGCTGATACGACCCGACACCTCCGGCGGGGCCACCCCAATGCTGCCGAAAAAGGGCCGCAAAGGAATCTCGACGCCGTCCGCGAAGCGCGCCACCATGCGCCGCTCGTCGAGGGGGATGATCCGCATCCGGGGGTAGGGGAAGTCCTCGGGCAGGAAGCCCCGACCGGGAGCAAACGCATTGTAGGCGTAGGGGAGGGCGAGGCGGACGGTCTTGATACGGACCTCGAGCACGTCGCCCGGCTCCGCTCCCTCGACGAAGATGGGCCCGGTGAGGATGTGTCCACCCGGGCCCTTATTCGTCACCTCTCGGTAGATCTCGCGCAGAGCCGGCTCCACCTGCTCCGGAGGGAGGCCCGCTCCCTCGAGCCGAGCCGGGCTCGAGGTGATCAGTGTCTTGATCTCGACCAGGTCGCCGGAAGCCACGCGTAGCGCGGGCGGCGTGGCCGCGTCGTAGTATCCCCAGGCCACGGTCCGCGGGGTGGGAGCTAGGCTGAGCGGCGTGCGGGCAGACTCCCCGCCCGAGGCCGGCTTTACCCATCCCGTGGAGGCCAGGCTGGCCAAGGTGGCCACGGCCGCGATCAAGGCTCGTGTCGACATAGATCCTCCTGAGCCAGGCGGAGAGGGGCACCGACCCACGATTCCGCGCCGGCCCGCGCTGAAGCCAGGGGGAGCTGGCGTCCCCGCACGCTACCCCCTTGCCCCAAAAAACGTCAAGCGGAGTCCCGAGGCAGATCGCGGCCCGACCGCGTAGAGTGACGCTCTCCCCCGGACGGGAAGCATGCTTCGCGCGCACCTCGCGCGAAGCCTACAAGATCCGTACACTGAGGGTGGTGATGACGAGCCTCTTCCGCCTACCCGGTCTGCTGTGCTGGCCCTTGGCCGCGTTCCTGGGCGGCCCCGCGACCCCGGGCGTCAAAGACTACCGTATTTTCTTCGCGACCTGCCGAGCACCACAGTGCGAAAGACCGTGGGTGTCGCTCCGGGCCTTCCGCCGGGGCGCTCAGGACTTCGTGCTGGTCGTCGACCCCGAAAGCCTCGACACCCTGCTCCTCCCCACCGCGGGCCTGAAGGTCAAGAAGTCGTCCTGGCGGGAGGTGCGGGACGCGACCAGAGCCACCCCCTTCGGACGGGCGCTGAGCGACGCGGAGAGGACTGCGACCGCCGAGCAGGATGCCGGCATCCGCCACGCCCTGCCCGCGGGAAAAGGTGTTGTGCTCACCATCGACCTCTGTCCGTCGACCCGCCCCCTCGACCAGCGCCTGTTTACGACCATCCTTGCCGAGTTCGAGCCCGAGGAGAGGCCGGTCCCCCTGGGGATCGCCATCACCGGCCGCTGGATGCTCGAGCACCCCAAGGACCTCGCGTGGCTAAGGGAGCTCGAGGGGGAGGGCCAGATTGCGGCGACATGGATCAACCACTCGTTCAACCACCGCTACAGCCCGGACCTGCCGCTGTCCCGGAACTTCTTACGCGAGGCCGGTACCGACCTCGACTTCGAGGTTTTGGCCACCGAGTCGGCAATGATCGACAACGGCCTCCGCCCATCCGCCTTCTTCCGCTTCCCCGGCCTCGTGTCCGACCCGAAGCTGGTTCACCGCGTGATCTCGTACGGCCTAATCCCGGTCGGATCCGACGCCTGGCTGGCCAAGAACCAGGCCCCGTTGCAGGGCAGCATTGTGCTCGTGCACGGCAACGGCAACGAGCCGATCGGGATCGCCAAGTTTCTCTCCCTCGTCCGGACGGAGCGGAAGGCCATACGCGAAAAGGACTGGCTCCTCTTTGATCTCAGGCAGAGCGTGTCCCGGGCGGAAGAGGTACCGTGACCCGGCCCGCGCGGGGGCGCATCTGCCCGTCCGTCGGCGAAGGCTTGGCCGCCGGAGGTTCCGCTCCCGATCCGCTAGCGTTTCTGGTAAGTGCCGACGAGGTCCGCTTGAGCAAGCACGTGGCCCTTCATCGCCTGTTCCAGCGCACTCTTCGTGGGCATCCCCAGATCGGCTAAGACCACGTCCAAGGCGTACAGCTTGTGAAAGTACCGGTGGCGTCCGATGGGCGGACACGGACCGCGGTATCCGCTGCTCTGCCAGTCATTCCGACCCTCGTGAGCGCCGGCCGGAAGGTCGTGGGCCCGGGCCCCCTCGGGGAGGCCGTTTGCGGCCGGCGGAATGTTGTAGACGACCCAGTGCACCCAAGTCGTTTGGGGCGCGCTCGGGTCGGGAGCGTCCGGATCGTCCACGATGAGGGCCAGGCTCTTCGTCCCCGGCGGGAGGCCGGACCACGAGAGGGCGGGCGAGGCGTCCTGCCCCTCGCACGTGTGTCGGGAGGGAATCTCTCCCTGGGGGGAGAAGCTGGAGGAGGCCAGGTTCATCGCCCGCGCATCCGCTCCGGCCAGCGCGAGGAGCCACGACAGAAAGACGGTGAAACCGGGGCGGACGAGTGTATTCATGAGGCCCCTCCCCGGGACCACGCTATGCAAGGCGCGGCAGTGCTGTCAAGAGCGCGTATCGAGCCATTCAAAATGAACCGGGGGAGGTATCGTCGCGCCATTCAAGAAGTAACCCTCGTCCTCGCGAATGGCGTTCGCGCCCTTGACCTCCGGAGAAGGAGCCGACTGATTGGTGGCGCCGCTTACTTCGACCCCCCGAACCTCCGCAGCCACCCCTCGATGTCATCCTCTCGATCGGGCTTCTCGGAAGACTCACCCCCGTCCCGCCCCCGACCGGGTTTTCGCTCAAGGAGATTCCACTCGTGGGCGCGGAGCACGGAGGCGCCCGCGGTCTTCGCATAAGAGTAGAGGGCCTTGTCCGAAGTCACTACGATGAGCTCCGCGGGCCGGGGAGCCCGGTCCAAGAGCTCGCGGATCACAGTGTCCGCGTCCACGCCGGCCGGGGGAACCCGCAGGGAGACGGGGCCCAAGTCCTGGGCCGCCATTTCCGGTCGTAGGGGATGCCCATCGAACACAATTGTTGCCTTTACATTGCGGGCGCGGCAAAAGGAAGCGACCCTCCGGACGACCTCGGCGCGACGGTCGTTCCCTCCGACCGGGCCGCCCCAAGAGCCAAGGAGATTGTTTCCGTCGATCAGGTAAGGCAAGGGCCCACCCCTCCGGGATGCCGAGGCTGTCCCCCCCGCGTGTTAATATACTGAATCTGCGCGTGATGCGCCCTTGGGTTAAGCCGGGTCTTCGGGCGCCGGGAGGGTAGATGGCTGAGGCGTTCCCGACCAGCGGGAACATCGATCCCAAAGTATTTCCCTTCATCCTCATGGATCTCCACCAGCGCGGGGCCACTGGCTCGCTCAAGGTGGACGGGCCAGCCTATCCGAAGGCCCTTTATCTCCGGGGCGGCCGCATCCTCTTCGGGTCATCCAATGATCCCAAGGACCAGCTCGGCTCGATCTTGATCGAGAACGGGAAGATCACGACCGAGCAACTGGAGGATGTCAACGTCAAGGTGGGGCCGGGCAACCCCCTCGCCAAGGTGCTGTCGGAGAGCGGGTACGTCAACCAGCGTGAGCTGGGTGAAGCGGCCCGGATCAAGGTGGAGCGGATCCTCTCTGACGTGATCGCCTACACGTCCGGGACCTTCGAGTTTGAAGACGGGGTCCTGCCGAAGGGGGCGGTGGATCTCAAGCTCTCCACCGAGCGTCTCCTCCTGGCCGCGGTGCGCCGCATCCCCGACCGGGGGTTCGTCTTGCGGCACTTGGAGAGCCTCGGGGTCGTGCTGAAGCCGGCCGAGGCCATGAATCCGCGCCTGCTCGAGATCGGGGCCGAGACCGGGGGCCTGCCCGAGCGGCTCGACGGGCAGCGCTCGCTGAAAGAGGCGGCGTCCCTCACCCGGCTGGATGAGTTCGAGGCGGCCAAGGTGGCCTGCGGCTTGCTTTTCCTGGGCCTGGTGACGCGGGCGGAGGACGCGGTTGAAGGGGGGGCGCCGCGAGCGGGGGCGGGTGGGGAGGGAGAGTTGGACCTGGCCCAGACCGCCCGCGCCGCCTTCGGAGACGACTCCCAGGGCGAGACTCCGGCCGCTCCCCACCACGCGGAAACGGATGCGCCGTTCTTCGTGTCCGAGCCGACCTCGTCTTCCCCCGAGCCGGCTCTCCCTCTCCCCGGTGCCGAGCCCCCCGCCTTCGCAGCGTCCGGGCCCGCGGGCTTCCCGATGCCCGAGCCCGACCCGAGCCAGTTCGCCATGGTGGAGCCCGGGTCGCCGGCGTTCGCCGATTCGGAGGCCCCGGTCTTTGCCGAGCCGGCAGCATTCGCGCCCCCCGCCCAGCCGGCGAGCCCCCTGACGCTGGGCGTGGAGCCTGAGCCCACACCCGCCGTCACTTTCGGCAGCATGGATTCCACGCCCTCCAGCCCGGGGCTGGCGGAATCAGCCCCCGGCTTCGAGATCGCGACCACTTCCGGCTTTGCCTCGAGCGCACCTTCGCTTGCTCCCCGCGCGGCACCCGACACGTTCGAAGACGTCACGCCCCCGCCGGCCGTGACCTACCCCGATCCGGGGCCCATCGAGGACCACACTTCCGAGCCCGTCCCCACCTCGCGCCCCTCCAGGGATGACCTGGCCGCCCTCGATGCCCTTTTGAACCCATCCGGCTCGGGGTCCGCCCTCGGTTCCGGGGAGAAGCCGAAACCTCAGGAGCGCTGGGAGCCCCAGTTCCGTCCGACGTCGGCAGGTCGGCCGAACCGCAAGCGGAGCTCGCCGGCGCTGGCCTGGGTCCTCGGGGGGCTGGGAGTGACGGCGGCGATTGCCGGAGCTGGGTTCTACTTCTTTGGATCGCAGATCCTGAGGGTTGTCGCCCGGGCCCGGCCGGCCCGTACCCCGGCGCCGGTGGCCGCCCCCACGGCCTCCCCGTCCGTGCCTCCGGAACGCCCGGTGACCCCTGCCCCTGCGCCCACCGCCAGCGCATCAGCGGCCGCTCCCGCCACCACCGCGCCTCCCCCTTCCCCGCCGGCCACGCCTGCTCCCGCCCCCACCGCCAGCCCTCGCCCGTCCACCGCGACCGCAGACGCGCACAGCCTGCTCCAGAGCGGCTCCTATCTGGAGGCGGCTCAGGCATTCGCCTCCGGCCTGAAGAAATCCGGGCCGCGGTTCAGCATCCAGATCCTCGTGGCCTGCTCCACCGAAACCATCCAGAAAGCCAACCAGTCCGTGCCGGGAGACGAGCTCTACATCCTGCCCGTCACCTTCAAGGGGCGGAGCTGTTATCGCATCTGCTGGGGCACGTATCCGACGGAGGAGGCCGCCGCTGCGGGTCTGCGCGCGCTGCCCGAATACTTCCGGAGGGGAGGAGCCACTCCCAAGGTCGTGCCCACGGCCGGGATGCTCAACTAACCTTGCCCCAGTTTTCCCCCCTCCCTCCCTCCCGCGCCCTCCGCGCGGGCCTGCTCGGCCTGCTGCTGGCCGCCCCGGTGGGGGCCGACGTCATCACCCTGACCAACGGGCACGTCATCGAAGCGGATCGGGCATGGTACGAGGGCTCGCAGCTACGCTACGAGAAGAACGGCGGGGTTTTCGGACTTCCCCGCGACCTCGTCCAGAAGGTCGAGGCCGGCCCGCGAGGGGAGCCGATCACCGACTCCGAGGTTCTCCGGAGCCGGGAGAAGCTGGCCGCCCAGGATCCGGGGGAGGCGCTGCGCTTTGCCCGCCTCGCCCTGTTCCATAACCCCCAGTCCATTCCGGCCATGCAGGCCCTGATCGAGGCGCAGCTCGCCTTGGGTGAGCTCCCCGCTGCCCGCGAAACGGCCGAGCGCGCAGTGCGCATGGACGAGCGGAATCCTCGGTCACGATCGCTTCTGGGCGATGTCTTGGTCGCGCTCGGAGACCGGGCACGGGCCGAAGAGGAATATCGCCACAGTCTGGTGCTGCGCCCCGATCCCCTGGTTCGTCGGAAACTCGCGGAGATCGCGGCCCCCGCGCAGACCGCAGCCCCCGAAGCGCAGTTCCGGATCCGCTACGACGGGGGGGTCAACGAGCCCCTGGGCGTGGCCGTTCTCAAGGCCCTGACCGAGAGCTATTCCGACTACACGAAGCGCCTCGGCTTCAGCCCCGACCTCCCCGTCACTGTCGTGCTCGAGACCAACGCGGGCTTCCGGGATACCACCCGAGCCCCGGAATGGGCAGAGGGGTGGAACGACGGGACGATCCGGGTGCCGGTCATGGGCCTGGACCAGCCCACACCCCGTCTCCTCCGCGTGCTCCGCCATGAGTTGGCCCACTCGTTCGTGGCCGCCCGTACCGGCAACAACTGCCCGGTCTGGCTGCAGGAGGGGATCGCCCAATGGCTGGAGGGCGGCGATCCCGCGCGGGACGACGCCACCCTGGCTCTCCTGGCCCGGGCTGGGCGCTTGCCCAATCTCTTGACCCTCGAAGGGCCGTTCCGCGGCCTGGCGGAGGCGGAGGCCGCGATCGCCTATGCGGAGAGCCTGTCCGCGGTGGCCCATATCCTGCGCACGCGTGGCGAGGCCGGGGTCGTTCGCCTGGTGGCCGCCCTCTCCGACCGCCTGCCCTCGGAAGAAGCACTGCCGGTGGCGCTGGCCCTCAGTTACGCCGAGTTCCAGAAGAGCTGGGAAGACTTCCTGCGCGGGACTGACAAAAACGGCCCCGTGGGCACGCCCGCGAGCCCACCGCGTTAGCTCAGGCGCCTCCGTCCGCCCCCCCCTCGCGATACCACTTCACCGTCCGTTGCAGACCGGTCTCGAGGTCCACCTGCGGCCGGTAGCCCAGCAGCCGGCGGGCGAGGCGGAGGTCGGCCAGGCTGTGGCGAACGTCGCCCGGGCGGCCCGGTTTACGTTCCGCGCGGGCCGGCTGTTCGGTGAGCCGGGCTAAGATCGCCAGCAGGCGCCTCACGCTCACCCGCTCTCCGAAGGCTACATTCACGGCCTGACCGGCGGGCTTCCGGACCTTGAGAGCGAGTTGGTTCGCCTCCACGACGTTCTCGACGTAGGTGAAGTCGCGGCTCTGGAGGCCGTCCCCGTAGATGAGGGGGCGGCGCCCGGCCAACAAGGCCCTTATGAAGAGGCTGATGACCCCGCTGTAGGGGGAGTCCGCCCGCTGGCGAGGACCGAACACGTTGAAGTAGCGGAGGGTCAGGGTTTCCATGCCGTAGAGGTTCGCGAAGAGGCGCACGTAGTACTCCCCCGTCAGCTTCCCAACCGCATAGGGAGAGAGGGGGCGGGGCGGCAGGGATTCGCGCTTCGGCAACTCCCGCGTGTCCCCGTAAACCGAGGACGACCCCGCATAGATGAAGCGGCGCACGCCCGCGTCCCGGGCGGCCAGAAGAACGGTCAGGGTGGCGGTGGGGTTGGCGCGGTGCGAGAGGGCGGGGTCCCGGACCGAGCGCGCGACGCTCGGCACCGCGGCCTGGTGCAGGACGGTCTCCATGCCCCGCACCCCCCGGGCCGCGGCCCGCGGGTCGGAACAGTCTCCCCGCATCACCTCCACGTCGCCCCTCACGGCTCCCAGGTTGCCGCGGCTCCCGGATGAGAAGTCATCGAGCACGCGGACCCGGTGGCCGGCACGCACGAGGGCCTCTACCAGGTGGCTGCCGATGAACCCTGCTCCGCCGGTGACCAGTATCCTCAGGAGTCTCTCCTCGGCGTCCGACATCGCCGTCGGGTCGGGCGGGAGGGAAAAGTGTCCGCAGAGCGGGTCTGTAAGCCGGATCCTGTCACCGCCGCCAAGCGAAGCCGGCAGCGGGAGGCGATCATTCCTCTAGCCCCGCGGTCACCCGTGGGGTCCAGCGACCTACCCGGGGGCTTCGGCCGGGCCAGCCTCAAGCGCCCCCCTATTTGGTCTTGCTCCGTGTGGGGTTTTCCCTGCCCGTCGTGTCACCACGCCGGCGGTGCGCTCTTACCGCACCTTTTCACCCTTGCCACCCCCGGTCGCCCGGGAGTTCGGCGGTGTGTTTTCTGTGGCACTTTCCCTGAGGTCACCCTCGCTGGCCGTTAGCCAGCACACTGCCCTTGGAGTCCGGACTTTCCTCCCCGGCCTGGACATCCGGCCGCGGCGACCGCCCGACCCGCTCTACGGACGACCCTAGAGTACGGTGCGCGCGGGAGGGGGTCAAGAGGGAGGGGCCGTCAGGTCGGGAGCAGGCAGTGTTACCCGCGCGTGTCTTCCTTGAGCCGCGTTCCCTGACCCGCGGGCGGGTGGCGCACGCCGCCCCTCGCAGCCAATCGCGGTGTTCGCCCCCGAAATGAAAAACCGCAAACCCGGTCATGAGCAGTGGGCACCAGGGAATGGCATGCCGCCGTCTCCGGTCAGGCTCTTCAGACCGACTGTGCACCCAGATACTTCTCGCGAACGCGCGGGTCCTGGCTGAGCTCGGCGCAGGGGCCGGAGAGCGTCACCCGGCCCGACTCCAGGACATAGGCTCGATCCGCGAGGGCCAGCGCGTGCGCCACATTCTGCTCGACCAAGAGCAGGGTCACGCCTTGCTCGCGAATCCGACCCAGGGCCTTGAACACCTCCCCCACCAGCCTTGGTGCCAGACCGAGGGCCGGCTCGTCGAGCAGGAGGAGCCGGGGCCGCGCCATCAGGCCCCGCCCGATGGCGCACATTTGCTGCTCGCCCCCGGACAGCGTTCCCGCCTTCTGGCGCGCCCGCTTCGCGAGCACGGGGAACATCGCGTAGACGGCCTCCAAGGTCTCGGCGCGTCGGGGCCGTGCGCCCGCGGCGTAGGCCCCCATCTCAAGGTTCTCCCGGACGGTCATGCCTGGCCAGAGCTGCCGCCCCTCCGGGATCAGGACCAGGCCCCGGGCCACCAGGCGGTGGGGCGGATGGCCGCCCGCGGCCTGCCCGTCGTAGAGGATCTGACCGCGGCGGGGGGGCAGAAGCCCAGCTAGAGTCTTGAGAAGCGTCGACTTACCGGCCCCGTTGGCGCCCACCACCGTCACTACCTCTCCCTCGCCGACCGCCAGGGAGACGTCCCAGAGGGCTTGGACATCACCGTAGGAGACATCGAGGCCGGAGACTTCGAGCAGGCTCACGCCCGCCCCCCGGGGACGGCAACGTCCCCCAGATACGCGGCGACGACGGCGGGGTCATTCACGACCGTGGCGGGCAGGCCCTCGGCGATCTTGCGGCCGAAGTCGAGCATGAGGATGCGATCGGAGACGCCGACCACCGCGTGGACATGGTGCTCGATCATGAGGACCGTTACTCCCTCCTCCCGGACCCACCGGATCAGCTCCATCGCCCCCTGGATCTCAGAGGGGTTCAAGCCCCCCATCACCTCGTCGAGGCAGATGACCGCCGGCTCCGTGGCGAGGGCACGCGCGATCTCGAGGCGCTTCAACTCGCCGATGGTGAGCGTGCCCGCGAGCGCGCCCGCCCGGTGCGAGAGCCCCGTGCGCCGCAGGAGCTCGGCTACCCGCTCCTCCGGCGCCCCCCGCCCTCGGCCCCGACTGCCGAAGTGGGCCCCGATGGCCACGTTCTGGGTCACCGTCATCTCCCGGAACGGTCGCACGATCTGATGGGTCCGGACGAGACCCCGCGCCACCACCTCGTAGTTGGGAAGGCCATCGATCCGCTCGCCCCGGAAGCGCACGGTGCCCGCGCTGGGGGCCAGCGCGCCCACGAGGCAGGCAAAGAGGGTCGTCTTGCCCGCCCCGTTGGGACCGAGGATCCCGAAGATCTCGCCCCGCGCCACATCGAAGTCGATGCCTTCGAGCGCGAGGAGCCCGTCGAAGCGCTTCGAGAGGCCGCGGACGGAGAGGATCGCCTCAGGCGGCACTCGCCTCCTTCGGCGGCCGGCGCAGAGCGCGCGGAAGCCGCTCCCAAAGGCCGAGAAGGCCCTTGGGCTCGAAAAGCATGATTAGGATGAGAAGCGTTCCGTAGAGAAAGAGATAGGAATCACGCAAGGCGGGAACGGAGAGCATCTTGATCTGCAGGTAGCTGAAGAAGATCGCCCCCCAAACCGGGCCTGCGACCGTTCCCACCCCCCCCAGGATGGGCATGAGCACGATCGAGAGCGAGAGCCGAAAGTCGAAGACAGACCCGGGCGAGATGTATTGGAAGTTGATCGCGAAGAGGCTGCCCGCCGCCGCCACCAGGCCCGCGGAGAGGGCGTGGACCGCCACCTTGTAGCGAGTCGCGTTGATCCCCAGGGCCTCCGCGGCGTCGATATCCTGCCGGATGGCGGCCAGGGCCGCCCCGAAGGCGCTCCCCCGGAGCCAGGCGGCCAGGGTCACCACCGCCACCGCCAGCACCACCATGCTGGCGTAGTTCAGTCCGAAGTCGAAGGAGCCGGGCGGCATCCGGATCCCGCTCGACCCGCCGGTGAAGGCGACTCCCCCCGCGAAGACGCGCACCGCCTCCCCCACCCCGATGGTGGCGATGGTGAAGTACGGCCCGCGGAGCCGGAAGGTAGGCAGCCCCACCACGAAGGAGAACCCCGCTCCCAGCAAGGCGGCCAAGGGCAAGGTTGCGTAAGGTTGCATCCCCCGCAGCGCGAGCAACGCCGTCGTGTAGGCGCCGATGCCCAGGAAGGCGGAGTAGCCGATAGAGACCTGCCCGGCCAGGCCGCCAAGCAAATTCCACGAAGAGGCGAGCACCACCGCGAAAGCGACGCTCCATATGTCGTTCAGAATGCCGCGCCCGAACACGCGCGGCGCGAGCAGCAGGAGCAGGCCGGCGGCGGCGACGGTGACGGAGGGCCGCAGCCGGGCGCGCAGCCCGGTCATTAGCGGAGGGCCGCCCGTCGCCGGGTCATCCGCAGGAAGGCATGGGGAAGACCCTGCGGGAAAGCCACCAGAGCGACCACAAGGAGCGTGAAGCTCACCGCATCTTGGAAGGAAGTTGGGATCCGCGTGAACGCGCCCAGCGCGTTCTCGAGGATGGCCAGGATGAAGGCGCCCGCGGCCACGCCCACCACGCTCTCCATGCCCGCGAGCACGATGATGCAGAAAGCCTTGAGTAGGAAGCTCCGTCCGAAGTCGGGGGTGAATGCGTACAGGGTGGAGAGCAAGCCGCCTGCCACCCCGGCCAGGGCCGTCCCCATGCCGAACGCCTGGGCGGAGATGCGATCGGCGTCTACCCCGCAGAGCATGGCCGCGTCCCGGTTCTGGGTCACCGCTCGCATGGCCCGGCCCAGGTCCGTGCGCTTCACGACCAGCTGGAGCCAGAGAAGGCAGACCGCGCCGGCCGCGAAGACGAGCAGGTTCGGAACTCCAACCCGCACTCCCGCGAGGTCGACCGCCCGCATGGTGTAATTGGTCAGGATCGACTGGGTGTCGCCGCCCCAGACCGCGTAGGCGAGGTTCTGGAGGACCAGCCAGAGGCCGAAGAGCAGGAGCAGAGACTCCATGGAAGGCGTTCCCCCCCCGGAGGGTAGCCGGCGCACAAGCAGCCGTTGCAGCACTACGCCGAGCAAGAAGAAAAGGGGTGCCACAATGACCAGGGAGAGGAACGGGTCCAGGCCAAAGCGATCGTAGAGCGTGAGGGTGACGTAGGCCCCGAGCATAAGGATCCCGGCGTGAGCGAGATTGATGATTCGCATCACGCCGTAGATGACGGCGAGGCCGTACGACATCGTGGCATACAGGCCCGCTGCGAGCAGGGCATTGACGACGACGGCAACGAGATCGTGCATGGGGCGTTAGGGGGGACCGTTTGCGAAAGCGGGACCGAGGAGGGCCGGGATCATGGACGGGGCCGCCCCGACCGTCAGCTCCGCGGGATGGGGCCGACCGCCTCCCCCGTCTTTGACTCCTTGGGCCATACGATGTCCACCTTGTCACCCGGCTTGTTCTGGGTCACCACGAAGGGCAGGATGGCCTGACCGGAGGCGCTGAACTTCAGGACCCCGCCGGGCAGGATCGAGTCCTTAAGCTCCACGGTGGCGAGCCCGTTGCGAATCGCGTCCGGCGACAAGCCACCGGCCTTGTGGATGGCGGCCGCGAGCGCGCGCACCGTCTCGTAGGCGGTCGCGTGGTACCACTGCGGGTCGCTGCCCGTCGCCGACTTCCATCTCGCGTTGAAGGCCTTGACCTGCGGATAGGGAAGGAGGTCCGACCACCACCCGCTCGCGAAAACGTAGTCGGTGGCCGAGCCCAGCGCTTTGCGGGCCGCGGCATCCGCGCCGCGGGCTCCATAGGTCACCATCTGGTGGTACAGGCCCATCTGCGTGTAGGCGCGGTGCATGGCGATGTAGTCTTCGAGGTGGGCGTCGGCCATGAGCACGTCCGCTCTAGCCCCCGCCACGCGCGACAAGAGGGGCTTGAAGTCAGGAGTGTAGAGCTCGAAGCTCTCTTCGAGAGCGACCACAAACTCCCCGGGATGGGCCCTGATGAAGTCCTGGACCCCCTGCGCATAGTCCTTCCCGTGTTCCGTGTTCTCGGTGACGAGTGCAATCTTGACCGGTTTCCTGAGCCTTCCCGCTCCCACCAGCGCGTCCAGGAAGTCCATCTGGGTCGAGGCCAAAACGTCCACCGGGGACAGGGTACCGAATACCCATTTGCTCCGCCCGTAGATGCTGCGCGCACCGGCGCCGCCCGCGAGGAACGGGACGCCGTAACGCTCGGGCATCACGCTCTGGGCCTGGACAAGCTGGGAGCCATAGCCGCCGATCACGGCGTGCACCTTCTGGGTGATGAGCTGCTCCACGAGCTGGGCGCTCTTGGCCGGGTCCGAGGTGTCGTCGAGGAGAGTGAGATCAACCTTGAACTTCCTGGCTCCAAGGTCGATGCCTCCCCCATCGTTGATCTCTCGGATCGCGAACTCGGTCGCCTGCTTGTAGGCGCTGCCGATCTTGGACTCCTTTCCGGTCACGGGCAGAACGGCACCGATCCTGATCGTCTGGTCCTCGGGGGCGCCGCCGGCGGGGGAAGCCCCCGAAAAGGCGCAGAGCGCTGCGAGCAGGAGCGGGGCCGAAACTGACTTCGGTTTCGATGGCATGACCTCGTCTCCTTACTGAGGGCGGGCGCATACCAAGGCGACCGCAAGCTCTGGGGAAAGGCGGCTGGGCACGAGGATATTACGGCGGCCGGGCTGGCGCCAGCCGGTAAGCCCCCCGCTTCCGAGATCGGCCGCTCGTTCTTGGAGCCCCCCAAGCGCGCCCGAGCTGCTCCGGCGGGCATCATGAGCCAAACCCTCCGGGGAGGCGGTTCCTTGACAAGCAGGGCTCGCGTGGACCACCTTAGATGCGACTGGGCTGGATGGAAAAAATAGGGACGACGCCTGCCAGGCTCCTCCCCAGTCCCGCCCGAGTGAGAGAGTGCGGGTTGCGGTCGTGAGCCGCCAAGACTCCTGGGGCAAGCGATGCTGGAAGGTGACGCACCAGATGGCCAGCGCAGCTCCTCCGGGACTCTAGACCCCCTGCGGGTCGGAGCGCGGCGGGCAGGGACGTGTTAGCTATGGTCAAGGGAGCGGCCAGGAGGCAGGGCCGCCCGCGTCCGCACTGGCACCTCGGATGCCGACGTCGGCTCGGGAAGATGTTGCGCCTCCTTCTGCCCGGCGTGCTCAGCTTTTCTTCGATCGCGGCCCGCCCTCTAACCGCCGACACCTCGTCGGGCGGCGGCCATCTCGAGGGCAGGGTAGTGGACCCCTACGGTACCCCGCTCGCCGCGCGCACCGTCACCGCCCGGAGCCTGGCAACGGGAATTGAGCGTCAACAGCCGAGTGACCCCTGGGGGCGGTTCGTCTTCCAGGGCCTTCCCCCCGGGGCCTACGAGGTCACGATTTCCGGGATTCGTTCCTGGGTCTTCACCTTTGACAGTGCCACCACGAGCCTCCTCGCCACCCGGACCGAGAGTGCGTTCGAGGCGTTCGAGCCGTTGCCCGACGTCCATGCTGCCCCCGCGGTCGCCCTGAAGGGGACCCTCGGCCGGGCGACCCGCCGGGGAGACGTCGCGAACGGCAGTTTCGTGGTCCCGGCCCGCGCCTTCGATGCCGAGCAAAGCGCCCCCGCGCTCCTCTCGTCCTCAGCGACCGAGAACCGCCATAGCGAGTTCGAGCCCGATCCCTCCCGGGACCACTGGCAGTCGGGATGGCCACCGGGCTTCCGGGAGGGCTTGGCCCCGACGGACGAGACCCATGCCAGCCCATCCCCACCAAACCTCCCAGAGGTGACTGTGACTCCCCAGGGAGCTTTCGGAACGGGCGGCACCGTTCGCCTGTCCATCGCCTTCCCGAAACGGACGGGACCAGACGCGTACCCCTTTGCCTTCCCCTCCCTTCCGGACCTCCCTCCCCCGACCGGGACGGCGACCGGCGAGGAGGTCGAGCGGCCCATCGACCTTATCGTCAAGGCGGGCACGCCCCTGCGAGTAGCGCTCGACGAGCGAGTGACTCTGCGGCGCGTCGGCCAACCGGTGCTGGGCACCCTGATCGAACCGGTCTACTCCTATGATCGCGTCGTGTTGCCGGCGGGAACGAAGGTGGTCGGACACGTGGAAAAGCTGGAGAGCGTCCGAGGGGCAACCCGACTGCGCGCGATCCTCCGAGGGGACCTGACCCCGCTTCGCCAAGCGATTTTGAGGTTCGACACCCTGGTCTTGAGCGACTGCACCGAGATTCCCGTCGCGACCCAGGTCGACGCGGGCCTCGAGAATGTCTCCCTTGAGGTCGCGGCGGCTTCCCAAAAAGCGGGAAAGCTCGCCCAGGCCCGGCAGGAGATCGCCCAGAGAATGGAGCAGATGTCGGCGTCCCTCAAGGCGCCCGACAAAATCGAGCGGCTCAAGGAGATGCTGGCCAACCGATTGCCCTACCATTTTCAGTATCTCCACCGAGGGACCGTCTACGCCGCGGAGTTGCTCGGTCCCCTCAACTTCGGCACCGTTACTCCAACTCCACGGGCCGCCCCCGGCACGCTTGCCCCCCCCGAGAGCGTCCTCGCGGCCCGCTTGGAAACCCCTCTCGACTCGGCCAAGACTCCCCGGGGAACGCCGATCCGGGCCGTTATTACCCAGCCCTTGTTTTCGTCGGATCAGCGTCTGATCCTTCCCGAAGGCGCCGAGCTCCAGGGCGAGGTAACCTTTGCCAAGGGAGCGGGGCGGTTCCACCACAACGGACAGTTGCGCTTCTTGTTTGAGACCGTGCAACTCCCCGGAGGGGTGGCCGACAAGCTCCTGGCCTCCCTGGTCACCGCGGAGCTCGGCCAGGACCAGCACCTCACCATCGACGAAGAGGGTGGCACCAGCGTTCCAAATTCGAAGTCACGGTTCATTTCGCCGGCGGTGTCCCTCCTTGCCCTGCGCGCCACGTTGGACCACGACCGCGGCGACCGCGATGATGTCGGTGACGCGACGGCGGGTGTGCAGCAGGGGAACGCGGGCGGCCGCGGCGTTGGAGGCTTCATGGGTTTGGGCTTCCTGGGCGCGGGGCTTGGGCAAATTTCCCGACCCGTGGCCGTGGCTCTCGGAATCCTTGGTCTGGTCCGGAGCGGCTATAGCGCCCTGCTCGGCAAGGGCAGGGAGGTCGTAATCCCCGCGCGCACGCCCATACAGCTGCAGTTGTCGCCCGCTTCCACAACCCCTTGACGTCGATGCGAGTCGCGAGATCGTCGCGGCGACGCCGGCCCCCGGCCCAGGGCATTTCCGCGATCGTGGCCCTGTGCTTGCTGACCGGGCCTCCGGTCGGCGGACAGGAGCGACCGGTCTTCCGCACGGAGGCGAAGCTGGTCGTGCTTCACGCCCTCGTCCGGAACAAGCGGGGAGAGCTGGTGACGACCCTGCCGCAAGATGCATTCACCGTCTACGAGAACGGCAAGCCGCAGACGATAGCCCTCTTCCACCGGGACGACGTGCCCGTCTCCCTGGGGCTCTTGATTGACGACAGCGGCAGCATGCGCAGGTTGCGGGCCAAGGTGGAGGCGGCCGCGCTTGCGTGCGTGCGGGCCTCGAATCCTCGAGACGAGGTCTTCGTGCTCAACTTTGCCGATAAGCCGCACATCGATGTGCCCCTCACGAGCGATGTGGGCGTCCTGGAGGCCGGCCTCGCCCGGTTGGACTCCATCGGGGGCACGGCCATGCGCGATGCCATCGTGGCCGGGGCCGACTACCTCAACGAGCACAGCCAGCGGGACCGCAAGGTCCTCCTCGTCATCACGGATGGCGTCGACAACGCCAGCATGGCCTCGATCACTGACATTCGGTCGCGGGCCGAACGCCACGAGATCTTGATCTATGCCATAGGCTTGCTCGGTGAGGAAGAGACGTCGAAGGCGGCCCACGCTCGTCACGACCTGGATCAAGTGACGGCAATGAGCGGGGGTGTGGCCTACTATCCTGCGGGCCCCGAGGCTCTTGACGAAGTCGCTCTGGGGATAGCGCGTCAGATTCGCAATCAGTACACGATTGGGTACACGCCGCCCGACCAGAGCCTTGATGGTTCTTACCGGTCGTTGCGGGTGGTGGCAAGAGGACAGGAGCGGCTCTTCGTTCTCACCCGCCCGGGCTATCGCGCCATACCCCCGCCCACGGCCAAGCCGGGGTCTTGAGAGCCAAGCTCGAGCTCGTCGGCGCGGCCCCGCGGCCAAGGTTGCACTTGCAGCTTTGCGTTCACGGCTTGACCCCGGTTGCCACAATCATCCCGCGGCTGTGGCTGAGGTTGTGCCCGCAGCGCGACCCGAGTTCGCGTCGCGCACTCTTGAGGAAGTCGCTCCAACCGGCCTCCCCCAGTGCCTGACGCGCCTGCCGACCCGCCGCGCTCAACTCGCGGTCGGCCAGGTAACGCTCCACCGAAGAGGGCCAGACGAAGGGAATGCGGGCGGCCTCCACACGTGTGAACCCCGCCTCCCTCAACGCCGCGCAAACGTTGTCCGGCTCACCGAAAAAGGACTCCCACGGAGCCACTTGCCTAGTGGCTCTTTCGACCATGTCCACCCCGACCGCCCCTCCCAGGAGCTCCCTCCAGGCCGTGCTGCAGGGATCGGTCGCGGGCGCCCAGTTCGACACCCCCAGGTTTGCCGTCGCTTTGAGCACACGAAAAGCCTCGCGCAGTGCCTCACGATAGTCCCGGAGATGAGAGAGCACGAAGTTCGCGGTCAAGAGATCGAAGGACTCGTCCCGGAACGGGAGCCCGACCGCGTCGGCGGCCACGACCTGGACCCCGGCCGCCGTCCGCCTGGCCCGCGCCAGCATGGAGAGGGACTGGTCGCAACCGACCAGGCTCACGGGTGCCGTCGCCCGTCGCCCGAGAGCTCTTGGCACCGCGCCCGTCCCGGTGCCGATGTCCAGCGCTCGCTTGATTTCCATTCCGCCGAGCCGCGACAGCAGTTGCTCGGCCGCGGCTTCGAAGCGGGGTCCCCATGTTTCGTCGTAGCGGGCGGCAATGCCGTCGTAGAAAGGCGGCTCGCTCTTCACTTTCGCGGAACCCGAACTCCCAAAAGGCCCGGGTCCTGTCCGGGCGGCCTAGGCGCCGCTCTCCTAAGGCCGCGGTGACCCTTCTCCATCACGCTTCCCGGGCAATGCAATAAGGACCAATCTCGAGCACGCGCCGTCCCTCATCTCCTTCTGGCCAGGGCGTAGATTACGTTCGTTTCCACGCTGTCCACTCTTCGGGCCGCGAGATGATGGAGCACCTCCTCCTTGACCCTCTGCCCCAGTTGCGGACCCATTTGGTCGATGGTCCAGCGGAGCCCGCTGCCAAGGGCAATGGTCCAAAAATCCTCCGGCGCCCGCAAAGGCTGCCGACCGTCCTCGGGAACGACCTCGCTCTCCTGCGCTCCTCCGTTGCGCAGCAGCTGACGAACGGCTTCGGGGGTAGTGATCCGGTCCCAGGGATTGAATGCGGTATGCAGATCTGGCCGCACCCGCCGGACCGCCTCCCGCCAGACCTCGTAGGCAGGGCTGAAAATTCGGGGTCCCCAAGTGGTGATGGCCAACTGCCCGCCCCGGGCCGTCATGCGCCAGAGCTCCGCCACCTGCCTCTCCATCTCGGGAACGAAGAAGATGCCAAAGACGCAGATGACGGCATCGAAGTGCTGATCGGGGAAGCCCAGACTTGTCATGTCGCCGCGTACGAACTCCACCCAGCCTAAGCCGTCTGCCTGGGCCTTTGCCCGCCCCCGCTTCAACAGCTCATCCGCCAAGTCCACGGCCACGACGTGCCCCCCGGGGCCGATCGCCCGCGCGGCGGGCAAGGCAGAAGCGCCCGTTCCACAGCACACATCTAGGACGCGCCCCCCGCGAGGCAGGCCCATTCTCTCGACGGTCCGGCGGCCGTACCGGCTCCAGAACGCCAAGGGATCCGCGTCAAAGGAGTCTGCAGCGGCGTTGTAGGTTTGTTCCGCCTTGAGCCTGGCCGCGTCTAGAGGATCGACCATGGGACTCTCGCCCGGAAAACAGCCGTGGCTCCGAGACTCAAGATTGCTTTCGTCGGGCCTACGCGAACGGCCCCGGTCAATGCCGGGCGAGGAAGCTTGGCGTGAGGTTTAGCCCGGCGGCGGGCCCTTCAAGAGCCCGCCGCCGGACAACGAGAATTGAATAGGCCGCGTCGCCAGGGGCGCTGCGGCCCACGCCGGGGACGGTCTAATCCTCTTCCTTGGAGAGCTCGAACATCCCGCGGCCGTGAGTCGAAGCAACGATTTGTCCGCTCGTCGCGTTGCGCTCGAGACCGAACACGGAGACAAAGGGCAAGCCCTTGGACACCAGCTTCCAGGTCTCCCCGGAGTCGCGGCTGCGGAACACCCCGATGTCCGAGGCGACGTACAGCACCCGCCGCGGGTCGTCGTGGCCCACGTAGTCGATCACGACCGCATTGATGGGCACATCGGGGAGGTTGCCGGAGATGTTGGTCCAGGTGGGCGTGGCCGACAGCCCGTTGGTGGTGATGAACACGTGTCCCAGCGTCGTCGGCGTGCTGGCCTCGAAGCCGGAGAACGTCACGATGGCGGTGTTGGCGGTCGCGTCCGTAGTGTCGGTGGCGATGCCGCTGACGGCGCGGTTCGGCAACGGCAAGGCGTCGATGCGGTTCCAGGCGGCGATGCCCGAGCCGTCGACCGACGCCGACGCGGAGAGCGCGCCGTCCGAGGAGCCTGCGTACAGCACTTCCTTGCCCCCCAACAACTGCGGGAACGCGGTGATCCAGCTGACGTAGTTCCCGACGAACTTGGTGAGCCGCGGGCTGACGGCGGTCCAGGAAGGGGTCTGGGCGAGTGTCGGCAGGGGGTTGGGAGAGCGGTAGACGCGATCCGAGCCGAAGTAGATCACGTTGGGCGTGAAGGCCACGTTCTGGGCCAGGGGCGCGTAGAACGAAACCGGGTCGGTGGGGTTCATTCCGTTGTAGTACGCGCTCCCGTAGCCATAATAGGCACCGACGAACGGCCAGCTCCCGGGTCCGCCCGAGCCCCCGATGTCGCTGCGCGCCGGTCCCATGAAGTTGAAGGCCTGGTTGAAGTAGGTGTGGTACATCGTCTGGGGGTTGGACTGGTCGATGATCGACTGCCCCCCGTCGCCGAAGTCGGCGTGGAACCACTTCGGAGGCTTCAACAGATCCCGGTTGCGGATGTTGGTCCCGTTGTCCTGGGTACCGCCCAGAACGGCCTTGCGCTCCGGATCTGTGGATACGCCCTGAAACTGCGTGATGGCCAAATCGGTGTTCATGGAAGTCCAAGACGCCCCGAGATCCGGCGACCGCCAGATTCCGCCGTCGTTGCCGTCATAGACCGAGCCGTCGGCTCCGAAAGCGTACGCGTGGTCATCGGTGTGAACGCTGTCCGACGTCCCGTTGCCCTGGGAGATCGCCCTCCAGTGAAGACCCCCGTCGTCCGAGCGCCAGTTGGTGTGCCCACCGGGGACCCCCGAGAGGTCGGCCGCGAAGGCGTGGGGGTTCCCGCCGATGAAGACGCGGTTGCCCGTGGGGTCACGCGGGTCGACGGCCACGGTCATGTCGTAGAAGCATTGTCCGCTGCAGTATGCGGGCACGCTCGCCACCGTGGACCATGTTGCGGCGCCGTCCGTGGTCTTGAAGAGACCGAGCAGGCGGCTGCCGCTGGTGTTCTCGACCGCGGCGTACAGAGTACCCGGCGCCCCCGGCCCCCCGATGGCGACATTGATGCGCCGTATGTTTGCGCTGGTGGGGAAGCCGACGCCCATCGCCGTGAACGTCGCGGGTGCACCCGTGGCCGCGTTGGTGGACTTCCAGACTCCAACCCGGCTCGAGCGGACCGCCGCGTACAGCGTCTCATGGTCGACTGGGTCGAGGACCATGTCCTGGACGGAAAAGGCGCCGGCACCTGGAACGGGAACGTTCTGCAGCTGCCAGGTCGCCCCGCTATCGGTCGAGCGCCACAGGCCAAAGGGGGCGGCGGGATTCGCGATCGAGCAAGTCGGGATTGTCCCCCCGCTTTGCACACCGATCGTGGTGGACGCCCACAGCGTCGTATGGCGGCGAGAGCCCGCGGTCTTGGGATCGATGATGATCCTCGCCACCGCCCGCCCGACGAAGGGACCCGGGTTATTGAAGACCGCGCCGCCCCCGCCCAGCAGCTTCCAGTTCTCACCCCCGTCGGTGGAACGCAGGATGCCCTGTCCATAGTACGAGTCGCAGGAGCGGTTGGGCTCGCCCGTCCCCACATAAACGATCTGAGGGTCGACGGGGTCGATGGCGATGGATCCGACCGCGAGAGATGCCTCGTGATCCGTCAGGGGTCGCCAGTGTGGGTTCGGGGAGGTGGCGTTCGTGGTCTTCCACACGCCCCCTTGCGCGCCCCCGACGTAGACGATGTCAGGATTCGTGGGGTGGGCGGCAATCGCGGAAACGCGTCCGCTCACCGGGGACTGCGCGCCGAGCGAGCCGTCGGTCTGGCCTTTCGGGATGGTGGACGGGCCGAGCGCGCGCCAGTGCCCCTCCGCGGGGTCATCGCTGTCGGAGCTGTCGTCATTGTCTTCCCGCGACCGGTTGAACGCCGACCCGAGCGCCCCGACGGGGATGCTGTCGGAGGGATACGCCCTCTGGGCGAAGAACCATTGGTTGAACAGGTCCCGCTCGCCCAGAGACTCCTCCTTGAGAGAGTCCCCGACTGCGGCCTGCGAGAACTCCTCCTGGAACCGCTCCTGGACGCTCCGGGGCCGCTTCCTCACTTCCGCCCTCTTAGTCGGCTTCGCAAGTGCCGATGGTAGCGAACCCTGGAAGAGGACAGAGCCCACCGCGAGCGTGACGGCGGCCGCCGTGAGGATCAGCTTTAGGCTTTCTTTGCGCACCACTCGAGCACCTCCAAGATCCAACAATTTGAATTTAATGCCAAGTCAGTGGGAAATTCTGGGCTGACGACAGAGTCACCTGCTCCAGACATGCTATCCCTATAACTCCAGGGCCAGGAAGTCAAGAACAAATTCGGTTGGATCTTTGAGGCACGATCACAAATTCGGAACCGTTTCAGACTGGGACACTTCCCGTAAACTCATCGGGCCGCGGACCTCAGGAACTGCTGGACGTCGGGCTGATCGGGGTCGAGGGCGAGGGACTGCTTCCAGAGGGCCACCGCGCCCGCCTTGTCCTTGCGCTCTCCGAGGAGCAGAGCGGCCAGGGTCTTGCAGGCTAGAGGCGTCGGGCCGAGCGCGACCGATCGCTGGTAGGCGGCAATGGCGCGGTCGAGCTCGCCAACCCGACCCCAGGCCGCCCCGAGCATGCCCCACAACCGCGCAGAGCGCGGAAGGCTCGCGACCGCCTGGAGCAAGACTTTCCGCCCCTCCGCTTCTCGCCCTTGTTTCTGGAAGAGCAGGGCAAGGTCTCCCAAGCCTCCCTCACGCTCCTCATCGGTCTGAGCTTTCACGACCGCTCCCCGGAACGCCGACTCAGCCGACGGTCCCTCGTTCGCCCCCGTCAGCGCTTGACCCAGCTTCCTTTCGAGCACCGAGTCCGTGGCGTTCGCGGCCAGCGCCTCTCGATACAGGATCGCCGCCTGCTTCCAGTCCCCGCGTGCCAAGGCCACGTCACCCCGCAAGGATGCCGGGACCGGCGACGGATCCAGCGATTGCGCCTTGCGCAAGGCGTGCTCGGCCTCGTCGGGGCGTCCGAGTTCGGCCGCTACCCGTGCCTGCAGCCAGAGGATTTCCGCGAGCAACGGCTCCGCATCGGCCAACGCCTCCGCCCGCCGCAGCTCGGACAGCGCCTCCTCCGAGCGGCCAACATGCTGCGCGACCCGCGCGCGCAGCAGGTGAAGCTGCGGGAGCCGATCATCGAGAGCGCCGGCCACGGCCAGCTCCGCCGCGGCCTCGTCCCAGCGCCGCGCCTCCACCGCCCAGGCCGCACGCTGGAGCCGCACGCCGATGCCATTCGGATCCAGAACGAGAGCCTGGTCCAGCAACTCCTTGGTTTTCGAGAGTTCGCCCCGGTGAATGTGGATGCGGGCGGCGAAAACGCGGGCGTTGACGTTGCGTGGATCGAGTTCAAGGGCGCGGGCGTAGTCGGCCAGAGCGCCCGCCTCGTCACCGTCCGCGGCACGGGAGGCCCCTTCATTCAAGTACGAGGTGGCCGTCCGGCCCGCCTCGTCGTGACCTCGGTTGGCCGAATCGCCAAGATAACCCAGCGCCCGCAAGCGTTCTATGCGCTCCTCGGAGTCCTCGTCGCGGGCCGTGGTCGCTCGGGGTGGGGTGGCCACGTCGACGGGATAGTGATCGACTGCCTTGAGCTCGCGCCAGCTTCCCGGCTCGAAGGCCTGCTTAAGGCGCACGCCGGGCAGCTCGCGCGACAAGGGGACGTCGAGCAGGCCGAGAACCGTGGGGGCCACGTCCAGGATGCTCGCGCCCTCGATCGTGGCGCCGCGCCGCACTCCCGGCCCGGCGGCCAGGACCACACCGCTCAGCTTGTGCCAGAGGGGGGCCAGCCCGGTGTCCGCGCGACCGGAGGTCACGGGGCGGCTATCACCGCTCTTAAAGCCGTGGTCGGACACGACCAGCGTCACCGTGCCGGCGTCAGCCCCCTCCAGGAGCTCCCCCAAGACCTCATCTTGATAGTCGTAGCAGCGGTCCACCGTCTTCGAGAACGCCTGGAAGTCTTCGGGCAGGATCCCGGGCCGCTGGGGCGGGGCGTCCTCCATGAAGAGATGCCCACAAGCGTCGACGAGCTCGAAGTACACGGCAAGCAGGTCTGGATGGCGCTGTCCGCCTAGGTAGCGCGTGACGCCGCGAAATAACTCGGTCGTGGCATGAATCTCCGCCAGGCGCGCCAACCGGCGGATCCCGTCCGGACTGGGGGTGGCGCCGGGTTCGACGAAGCGTGCGCGCGTGGCCTCGGTCTGGGCGGCCACCTCACCGAAGCGCACGCGCAGTTCTTGGGCGAGACCCTCCGGATAGGTCGATCCGGCCCCCCCGCTCGCGCTCTTCACTTGGTGAAAGCCTAGGTGATCCGAAACCACGAAGCCTCTCACGTGTTCCGCAGGATAGGTGGCATACCAGCCCACGACACCCGTGCTCTTCCCGGCATGATCGAGAATGTTCCAGAGTGCGGGGACGCGACGCCGGGTACTGGTGATGGGCATGAGCTTGCCCTCGGAAGAGACCTCCACGAAGTCCAGAATGCCGTGGTCCTGTCCCCGGCGACCGGTGGCAATCGTCGTCCACAGGATCGGGGAGAGTAGCGGTTCGCGCGAGCGCAGGCGACCGCTGGCCCCGGCCCTCTTCAGCCGCGCGAAGGTAGGAAGCCTGCCCTCACCAATCAGCCGTTCGAGAATGCCGGGGTCCGCGCCGTCCACTCCGACCAGCAACACCCTCTTAACCGAGCCGCCCCCGCCACAGCCCAGGCAGGTCAGGCAGAACAAGACGGCCACCCCGAAGCCTCGGCTCCTGTCCTTCACGGGCCGATCATAAACCGAGTGTCGGAGTCGGGGGCCCTCGGCGTGCGGTTCACGCTTCCCCTGGCGTCCGCCGGGGCGTCGGCGGGGTCTCGCTCCACGTGCTCTCGCTGCCGGCCCTCCGGGCCGTAGCGCCCCCATGGAGGCAGGTCCGGATGCCACGGCACGACGAGCCGACGCCGAGTCGGATTCAACGGCCGCTCGGTCGCAAGCGCCGGCTGCTTGTGGCGGGTAATAACCCAAGTTGAAGCCCTGTGTCCGTCGTCGAGCGGGGGGTCTCGGCAGGCGCTGCCCACCGGCCCTGGCGGGCGGGGGAAGCTTTAGCCGTCTTTTTCCTGGCTAATCCCGTACTGCTCGAGCTTCTTGTACAGGTTGGACCGCGGGGTGCCGATAGCGGCGGCAGTGGCCGAGATGTTCCATTTGCTCTCGCGCAACTTATCGACCAGGAAGGCTCGCTCCGCAGCCTCTTTGAAGTCTCGGAGGGAGGCCGCGGTGTCGGCTGCGGGCGGACCGCCGTCCGCGGGACGGCGCAATACCTCCGCTAGGTGCTCGACCCGAATTTCCTCGCCTTCGACCATGATGAGGAGCCGCTCCACGGCGTTCTTCAGCTCCCGCACGTTGCCCCGCCAAGGATGCCGTTTCAAGGCCTCGACCGCCGCGGGGGCGAAGGTCTTGGGGCGAAAGTTGCTCTCCGCGGAGAACTGTTTGACGAAGTGCTGGACAAGAACCGGAACATCCTCCGCCCGCTCCCTCAGGGGGGGGACGCGGATGGGGATCACGGACAGGCGGAAGTAGAGGTCCTCCCGGAAGTCGCCCTTCTCGATGGCCCCCTCCAGGGCCTTGTTGGTTGCGGCTATCACGCGCACGTCCACCTGGATCGTCTTTTGGGAGCCGATGCGCTCGACCTCTCCCTCTTGGAGGACGCGAAGGACCTTTGCCTGGGTGCGTAGGCTCATGTCCCCCACCTCGTCTAGGAAGATGGTCCCTTTGTGGGCTAGCTCGAACTTGCCGATTTGCTTCTCGGTGGCCCCGGTGAAGGAGCCCTTCTCGTGGCCGAAGAGTTCACTCTCGATCAGCTCCTCGGGGATGGCCGCGCAATTCACCTGCACGAACGCATCGTCTTTACGCAGGCTGTTGCGGTGGATGGCCCGAGCCACGAGCTCTTTACCCGATCCGCTCTCTCCCATGATGAGTACGGTGGCGTTGGTGGGGGCGGCGCGCTTGACCGCGTCCCATACTTTTTCCAGGGCCCCGCTCTGTCCGACCATTCGATAGCGGTCATCGAAGCTGAGCTTCAACCGGCGGTTCTCGTCGCTGAGCCGCTTCTGGCCGAGCGCGTTACGTGCCACCAGCAGGATTCGGTCACTCTCCGGCGGCTTCTCGATGAAGTCGAAAGCTCCGAGCTTTGTGGCCTCGACCGCGGTCTTGACGGTGCCGTGGCCGGAGAGGATGACCACGGGCAGCGACTCTTCCAGGGCCCGGATCCGCCTCAGCGTCTCCATCCCATCCATCTGCGGCATCTTGATGTCGAGAAAGACGAGGTCGGGTCCCTCCTTCTCCACCATCTTGATCCCCGCCGCCCCGCTCGCCGCGAGCAGGCACTCGTAGCCTTCGTATTCGAAGATCATCTTCAAGGAGGAGCGAATGGCCTCCTCATCGTCGATGATGAGGACCCGGGCCTTCACCTCGCATCCTCGACTTCGATCTTGGTCAGGAAGGAGCCGGGGGGCCGAGGCCGGTACACGTACAGCCAGGCCGCTTCCCCGTTGGAGAGGCTGCCCACCACGCGCTTATAGGCGGCGGCGTTCGGCGTGGCCTTGCGGTTCACCTCCACGATGATGTCGCCCTGGTCGAGGGCGTCGGTGCCGGGATCGACGCCCAGGACGTCCTTGACCACCGCCCCAACCCTGTCCACGGGGAGGTCTTTCTTGGCCTTCGGCCCCAGGTCGCCGACCACGAGCCCCAGCGCGTCGCCCTTGACGGAGACGCTGTCCGCGGCGGGTCGGGGTGGGGGGGTCGCGTCCTCGGGGGCCCGCTCCGTCAGCTTGGCTTCCAGCGACAAGGTCTTGCCGTCGCGGAATACGGCTAGGGTCACCGGGCTGCCCGGCTTGAGGGCCGCGATGGTACGCACGAGCTGGTCGCCGTCCTCGACGGGCTGGCCGGAGACACCGGTGACCACGTCGTAACGGCGGAGACCGGCTGTCTGCCCGGCGCTACCGGGCACCACCTCCAAGACTAGGGCCCCCCGCGGCTCCTTGAGGCCGAGTAGTTTCTGGAGATCCGGGTCCAACTCGTGGAGCTGGATTCCCAGGTAACCGCGGGAGACGTGACCGCTCGTGCGCAGCTGGTCGAGAACGGCACGGGCTAAGTTGATGGGCACCGCGAAGCCGATCCCCTGCCCCTCGCTGCTCACGGCGGCGTTGATCCCGACCGCCTCCCCGGAGACGTTGATCAGTGGTCCCCCGGAGTTCCCGGGGTTGATAGCGGCGTCGGTCTGGATGTAGGAATCGAAGGAGGCGTTGAAAATCTTCCGGCCCTTTGAGGAAACGACCCCCACGGTAACCGTATGGTCGAAATGGAGGGGGTTACCGATGGCGCACACCCACTCCCCCACCCGCACCCGGTCCGAATCGCCCAGGGGCACCACGGGCAGGTCACGGGCGTCCACTTTCAGGAGGGCGAGGTCGGTGCTGGGGTCCGACCCCACGAGAGAGGCCGGCAGCTCTCGCTTGTCCGCTAAGCGCACCCGGATTCGGGCGGGGCTGGGAACGAGGTGGTGATTGGTGAGGATGTAACCCGTGGAGTCCACGATGAAACCCGATCCCTCGCCGCGCCGCGGAACGTCCAACTCGGGGGCATCCTCGACCCCCTCGTGCGGATTCGAACCGTCTTTCTCGATGACGTCCACGTGTACCACCGCGGGATTCACCCGCTGGACGATATCCGCGAAGGAAGGAGCGCCCGTCGCGTAAGCACCCGGGAAGGGGACACTTCCACCCCCGCCCGCCAAGAGGCCCAGGAGGGCGGCCACCGAGGCGACCAGCGCGAAGGAGAGGGCGAGCGCGGCGCGCGTCATGAGGGAAGTATACCGCCGGGGGGGCCGGAGTCGGACGACAGCATGGCCTTGAAGGCGGCCTCGTCCACGCATTTCAGGCCCAGCCCGCGGGCCTTTTCGTACTTGGAGCCGGCCTCCTTGCCCACCACCACCACAGCCGTATTCTTGGAGACGGAGGAGGTCACGCGCCCTCCGCGGGCCTCGATGGCGGCCTTGGCCTCGTCCCGGCTCATGCCTTCGAGGGTCCCCGTGAGGACAAATTGCATACCTTGGAAAGCCAGCGCTCCGGGAGGGGCTTCGGGCTCTTCCGTCCGCACGCCCGCCTTGCGAAGGCGCTCGACCAGGCTCCGGTTGGCCTCGCTCCCAAACCAAGCGTGGACGGAGTTGGCGACCACGGGCCCGATTTCGTAGAGGGCGTCGATCTCCTCCGCCCGGGCTCGCCCCAGCGCCTCCAGGCTCCGGAAGTGCCGGGCCAAAAGCAGAGCTGCCCGCTCGCCTACGAAGCGGATACCGAGGCCGAAAAGTAGCCGGCGCAGCTCCCGGTTTTTGCTCGCCTCGATCTGCGCAAGCAGGTTCCGGCTCGACTTGTCCGCCATCCGCTCGAGGCCGATCACATCCTCGAGCCGCAACTGATAGAGGTCGGCGAAATCGCGCACCAGGCCCTTCTCCACAAACTGATGAACGAGCGCGTCCCCCAGACCCTCGATGTCCATGGCTTCGCGCCGAGCGAAGTGCTTCAAAGCCTCCTCAATCTGGGCCGGGCAGGAGACGTTGGGGCAGCGCCGATCCACTTCCCCCTCTGCCTTCACGGCCGGCGTCCCGCAGACGGGGCAGGCGGCCGGGGGCACCCAGGGTTTCGTGCCGGGAGGACGCCTTTCCACGATGACCGCCACCACCTTGGGGATGACGTCGCCTCCTTTCTCAATGATCACGGTGTCCCCCACCCGCACGTCCTTCCGCGCCACTTCCTCCTCGTTGTGCAGGGTCGCCCGGCTCACCGTGGACCCCGCCAAGAGCACGGGGTCGAGCCCAGCAACGGGGGTGAGCTTCCCGGTGCGGCCCACGTGCACCTCAATGGAGCGCACCCCGGTGGTCGCCTGCCGGGCCGGATATTTGAACGCGATGGCCCAGCGCGGAAACTTGCTCGTGAACCCCAGCTCCTGTTGGAGGGCGAAGTCGTCCACCTTCACCACCACGCCGTCGATGTCGTACTCCAGCGAGTCGCGCTTCCCCCTCCACTCCGCGCAGAACTCCAGCACGTCGGCCAGACCGCGGCAACGCCGGGAGTTGGGGTTGGTCTTGAGGCCCCAGGACCCCAAGCGCTCCAGGGCCTCCCACTGGCTCTGGAGCACGGTTCCCTTGAGGTGGGCCACCGCGTAAAGGTATGTGTCCAGCCCCCGCGCGGCAGCGATGCGCGGATCCAGGCTCTTCATCGTGCCCGCCGCGGCGTTGCGCGGGTTTGCGAAGGGCTCCTCCCCCGCCCGCTCACGCTCGCGGTTCATGGCCTCGAAACGGGAACGGGGTAGGAAGACTTCGCCGCGCACCTCCAACTCCGCCGGAGCATCGTCCCCCTGGAGGCGCAGGGGGACGGCCTTGATGGCCCTCACGTTGGGCGTAACGTCATCCCCGCGCACCCCGTCACCCCGCGTGACCCCCCGGAGGAGGCGCCCATGCTCGTAGTGGAGGGCCACCGAGAGCCCGTCAATCTTGAGTTCCGTCACGTAGACCATCTCCCGCGGCCCCACGAGGCGGAAGATACGCTCCTCAAACTCCCGGAGCTCGTCCTCGCTGTAAGTGTTGTCCAGGCTGAGCATGGGCACGCGGTGGGTGAAGCTCGGGAACTCCTCGGAGGGGCGCTCCCCCACCCGCTGGGTCGGGCTGTCCGGCGTAACCAGCTCGGGGTGCTGGGCCTCCAGGTCCCGGAGCTCGCGCTCCAGTCGGTCGTATTCCTCGTCGGAGATTTCCGGCGCATTCAAGACGTGGTAAAGCCGCTCGTGGTGGCGAATCTCCCGGCGTAAGTGCTCGACGCGTTGCGCGGCTTTCACGTCGGTCATTTCTGCCGTGCGCCGGCGATGGCGGCGCGGGTCCGCGCTTCCTCTTCCCGGGCCTCCGCGGCCAAGCCGGCAAGGCCCCGGCCACGCACCCTCGAGCTCGACAGGCGGTCAAGCTCGGCCCCGACCTCGCCGTAGAGGGCGAGGGCCGCGGCAGCGTCTTTAACCTCGATCTTGCGCCCGGAGGCCAGGACGAGCCGCGCCGCCTCCGCGGCGGGGGGCAGGGGCGCGGTTAGCCCCATCGCCCTCAGGCCCCAGCGCAGAGCCTGTCGGGCATGCTCGCCCGCCGGCGGCCCCGCGACCCGGGCCGCGTAGTGGCGCGTCCAGAGGAGGGCAGCATGGCCTTCCAGGAGCCGGGGAGCGACGAAGAGACCCGCGGCCAGAGCCGCGAGGAGGGCGTTCAGGAGCAGGCCGCCAACAACCGGCTTCCGCAACCGCCCTAGGCTATGGGGGGGGGTACCGGACACGATGCGCCCCTGCTCCCCTCCTAGTGGTCCCGGGCCAGGATGAAGTCGGGCAGGGCCTCGAGGGCCTCGCGGTAGGGGGAACGGTCGAAGACGAGGAGGTCCCGCCGGGCGGCGGCGGCGTATTGCTCGGCCAGGCCGCGGGCCTCGTCCAAGGCTCCGTGTTCACGGGCCAATCGCACAATCTCCTCCCTCGAGACCCTCCCGAATCCGCGGTCCTCGAGGACGGTGGAGACCTTGTCGATGCCAGTCGCGCCTGCCCTACGCAGGAGGAAGATCATGGGCAGGGTCAACTTGCCCTCGCGGAGATCGTTGGCCACGGGCTTACCTAGGGTCTTCTCCTCTGCCGTGAAGTCCAGGAGATCGTCGACCATCTGGAAGCAGGTCCCCAGATCCAGGCCATAGGCGGCCAAGGCTTCCTCTTTTTCCGGGCCGACCTCCCCCAGGATGGCGCCAATCCGCATGCAGCCGGCGAAGAGGTCAGCGGTCTTTCGGCGGATGATGTCGATGTGGTCCGCGGGGTTCACCTTGAGGTCGCCGTTGCGCTCGATCTCCAGGATCTCGCCCTCGATCATGCGCAGGGTCACGTCGGAGAGCAGACGAAGAATCTTGAGGTTGTCCTGGGAGAGGGCCATGGACATGGACTTGGTGTACAAGAAGTCGCCCAGGAGCACGGTGATGTCGTTACCCCAACGGCTGTTCACGCTGCGGCGGCCCCGGCGGACGGTAGCCTCGTCGATGATGTCATCGTGGAGGAGGGTGGCGGTGTGGATGAACTCCACTACCGAGGCTAGGAGGATCGCCCGACTGCCTCGGTAGCCGCAGAGCCGGCAGGCCAGAAGCAACAGAGCGGGCCGGATGCGCTTTCCCCCGCCCTCCTGGATATACCGTCCGATCTCGCTCACCAGCCTTACGTCGGAGCGGACTTGCTCCTGGAACAGCTCTTCGACGCGGGCCAGGTCGTCCTCCACGAGCTGGACGATGTCCCTGAGGTCTGCCACCCCGCGTCCGTCGAGAGGATCCACCGCGGCCAAGGGCTCCTACCTGTAGTTGGTGAACTGCATGTCGATGCCCAGGTCGATCTCTTTCAGGACCCGCATCACGCTCTGCAGGTCGTCCTTGTTCTTCCCGGAGATCCGCACCTGGTCGCCTTGGATGGCGGCCTGCACCTTCAGTTTCGTCCCTTTGATGACCTTCACGATCTCCCGGGCCTTTTCGGAGGGTATGCCCTTCTGCAGGCTGACCTTCTGCCGAGTGGTGCCACCCAAGGCTTTCTCGATCGTCCCGAACGTAAGGGCCTTTAGTGGCACGCTTCTCTTCACGAAGCGAGTCTCGAGCACATCGCGGACCGCTTTGAGCTTGAATTCGTCGGAGGAGGCGAGAACGACTTCCTCTCCCTGCAGGTCGATGACAGAACCGGTGCCTTTCAGGTCGTAGCGCGTGGTGATCTCCTTCATGGCCTGGGCGATGGCGTTCCTCACCTCTTGAAGGTCCACACTGCTCACGACGTCAAAAGAACTTTCAGCCATGGTCCGTAGAAGCGAGGCAGGAACGCTCGGAACGAACACGCGTAAGGTGACGGATTCGGGCGGCGTTGTCAAACGACCCTGCGGAATAGCCGGGCAAAGTTCTCAAGGGCGGCTGCGCCGACGGTCTCCGCGGTCTCGCCACGCAGGGCCGCAACCGTCCGCGCTACCTCCACCACAAAGGCGGGTTCGTTACGCTTGCCGCGGTGGGGCGGGGGGGCCAGGAAAGGAGCGTCGGTCTCGACGAGCAGACGGTCCCGTGGCACCGTCTTAGCCACCCCCTGGACGACCTCGGTGCGGGGAAAAGCCACGATCCCGGAGAATGAGATGTAGAAGCCCAGGGCCAGGGCCCGCTCCGCCAGTTCCCGACCGCCCGAGAAGCAGTGGATGACGCCCCCCACCTCGGCCGCCCCCTCCTCCTCCAGGATTCCCGCGGTCTCCTCGTCCGCCTCCCGTGTGTGAACGATGAGGGGCAGCCCCGCCCCGCGCGCCAGCTTCACCTGGCGGCGGAAAACCTCCCGCTGAACGGGTCGGGGGGAATGGTCGTAGTGAAAGTCCAGCCCCACCTCGCCGATGGCCACGATTCGGCCTTCTCGAGCCAAGCCCAGCAGCTCGTCATAAACGCGTTCGTCGGCAAGCTTCGCTTCGTGGGGATGCACGCCGGCCGAGGCCGGCACTCCGAGCTCCCCGGCCACGCGCAGAGCCCGGCGGTGGCCCTCCTCCTCGTCAACTCCGCCCACAATCAAGAGCTCGCGAACACCTTGGGCGCGCGCGCGGGCGACGACTGCCTCCCGGTCTCCATCGAACTGGGGCATGTCGATGTGACAGTGGCTGTCAACAAACTGAGGTGTCCGATCAATCACGCTTTGTCGCTCTAGATAGACTTAGGTTCATATACTTAGGTTGGTTCAGGACGTTCCAGAGCGTTCCAGGAAGTCCCATGGGGTAACAGGAATCGTGTTGCCCTGTGTTACCCCAGGGGCAATCAACTCCCCTCATGGGCTAAGTCATGCGCCTATAGACCGGCTGTCGATGTGTGAGGACCGCTCCTCAGCCAGTTGCCAGAAGTATAGCCAGATTCTCTGGAAGCATCCGCCCGGCGTGGGGTCGCCCTTCCCAGCGGGCTCGGCCGCGAGAACAGTCTTGCCCCCGTGTTACCGGGGCACCCTCCAAGTCATGGGGGTGCCCGTGAAAGCACGACTACCACATATCGATGTGGGTATGGCTGTCGACGAGTTGGATATTCGGTTCCGTCGGGGGCCGTCCATGCCGCGAAAAGGGTCTAGCTCCAGATCCCTGCGGGGAGGCCACGTCTTGCCGAACTCACGGTGCAGCACTGACGACCCCCGCGGTTGGACGCTACTTGGCGTTCGTGACGGCGACAGCCTCGATCTCTACGAGAAATTCCGGGCGAAAAAGCCTCGGAACCTGAATCGCCGTGCTGGTGGGTGGTTTGCTTGTGTCTATGTACTGGTCTCTTACCTCCCGAAACTCAGGCAGGTTCGATAGGTCGAGAAGGTAAATGTTGAGCTTGATCATGTCACGAAAGCTCCCGCCTGCTGCTTCGACTCCCGCCTTCAGGTTCTCGAAGACCTGCTTAACCTGAGAGCGAAAGTCATCTTTACCAACGAGGTTGCCGGATTTGTCCACTGCGACCTGTCCCGCAACGAAGACTGTCTTTCCGCCGCTCACTATAGCGAGCTGCGAGTAGCCAACGGACTTGGGCATCGTGTCCGGGACGATCAATTGAACAGCTGCGTTTTCAAGCATCTCTGCCGTAGCCTCCTTGGAGAGGAAGTTAATCCACGGGGGCGGCGCCAGGCCCACCCGCCTGCACTCCCGCGCGCACTTCACAGCTCGCAAAATAAGATCGTTTCCACTATTCTTCCAATCGATTCGTTGAATACCTGACATGCATGATGTGAATTTGGCCGCTCTGGACCTCAACCTCTTGGTCGCCCTCCAAGCACTGCTCGAGGAAGAGAGCGTCGGAGGCGCGGCGCGGCGTGTGGGGCGCTCTCAGCCTGCCATGAGTCATGCTTTGAGCCGGCTTCGCAGCATGCTCGGCGATGCCATATTGGTCCGTGTTGGTGCAGGCATGCAGGTCACCGTGCGCGGTGAGGCGCTTCGCCATCCCGTCCGAGATGCATTGGAGCGGGTCAAAGAATTGCTCGCCGGTGACACATTCGATCCTTCCCGCAGCCAGCGGACGTTTCGAATATGCGTAACCGACAATGCGAGCGATCTTCTCCTCCCCCCTCTGTTGGCCCGGCTGCAGCGGATGGCTCCGAGCATCCGGGTGGAGATCCAGCCGTGGCGTGGAGGCTTCACGAATCCCACGGAGCTGGCCCGCGACGTCGACGCCGTGATCGCCTGCATTCCCGACTCCTTCGCGGGCTTCCACCGTCGGCGCTTGTTCAGGGATCGCGACGCGTGCGCCGTCCGCAGGAGCCACCGGGCGGCGAGGCCGATTTCCAAGCCAGAGCAATTTCTCAACTGGAAGCAGGTGGCAGTGAGGCCGCAAGGACTCTTCGCGGACCCGGTGGATACTTGGTTGAAGCAGGAAGGACTCACCCGAAACGTCGTCCTGACGGTACCGCACTACCTGCAAGCCCTGCACGTCGTGGCCCGTTCCGACCTTATCGCCGTCCTCCCCGAGCGGCTGATAAGAACATATGCTTCTCAACTAAACGTAAGCGCGATGCCAGTACCCCTGGACGTCGGTAGTTTCGATGAGTATCTCCTGCATCCAGCGCGGACCCACACGGACACAGGGTGTGTGTGGCTGCGTAACGTGTTGAAGGACATCGGGCGAGAACTGGAGTCACAGTCACATGAGGCACGGAAGTAGAAGGTCACGGACAAAGGAGAGAGTTCGGGATCCGATCGTTCGCCGACTCATCCTTGCTGATCAGGGGTGCTCCGGATCTGACGCCCGAAGCTCACGGTTGCTTTCGCAGCATCGAGAACATCTAGGGCGTGCCCGTCCGGACGGGATAGACGCACCGAAAACCGACGAATCCAACTGCGTTCGACACCTCGTGGCTATCGCGCCATCGGGTGCGCAAGTTGACGACAGCACCACCGAAACTGCCGCCGCGTATGACTCGGCGGCCGCGCACAGTACGGATGTCGATGGGAAGCCCGCCGCCGGCCACGGGATCCAGTTGAGGTTCCGCCGGATACCCCGACTCCCATGCGTCCAGCACGAACTCCCAGACGTTGCCCGCCAGATCATATAGGCCAACGGGATTCGGCGGATAGCTGCCGACCTGTCTGGTCGCGCCGACTCCACTCGCCGAGTAGTTGGCAAGCTCGGGCGATGGCAACGCGTTCCCCCAAGGAAACTCACGGTCATCTCCAGCACGAGCGGCGAATTCCCATTCAGCCTCGCTAGGCAACCGGCCGCTCGCCCACTGACAAAAGGCTTCCGCAGCATGCCAGGTCACGAATACGACGGGGTGGTTCGCCTTGCCCGCTGGGTAGCCTCCATCTTTCCAGTGCTCGAGGTAGTGCCCGTTGTCCAACTCCGGGGGAAAGTGCGATCGGCCCCACTCGGGGTGGGTCACCGTGAATTGGAAGAAGCGCTCGTTTGTGACCTCGTAGCGGTCCATCCGGAAGTCGCCCACGGTGACGAGGTGGTCCGGGACCTCACTCTCGAAGGCTCCTGGGAAACTCACGACGTAGCGACGCTTCAGCTCGGGAATCGCGGACGATGCTGTCCCCATCCGAAATGTCCCTCCCCTAACCAGCACCGCCCCCTCCTGCTGTCCAAACACGCAGGTGCTGGTGGCCAGAGCTATCCCGACCGCAACGAACGCTTGGCATATGTAGCTATTCGACACCCTCGCCAGCGGCCTTCGGCGAGCCTGGCCCCGGGCCCGCCTGTCGAGCACCATAGACCGACGACAAGGACGGCGGTTTGCGTGACTTGGGATCGAGCTGGATCCCACATTGACCTGGGTATGGCCGTCGACGACTCCTGTTCTGGGTTCCGTCAAGAGCCCTCCACGACACGAAACGCGCCAGACGTCAGAGTCCGCCGGGGCCAAACCTGGTCGAATGCTCAGCATAGCCTGACCGCTTCCAGTGGAGGCCAGAAAAGCCTGCGCGAGCGGGGATTGCGGTCTAAGAGGTGTCCCCGCTCATCCGCCTCTTCGAGACCCATCGAGGGCTTGCCTGAATCCGCGGCTCATTGACATTCGTCTTTTCTTCGCCTAGGATAGCCGGCCCAGAGAGGTCGGGCGATGCTCACCCATGAGGAAGTCGAGCGAATCCGCTTAGGCGTCCGGGATGGAACTAGGGGTCCCGTAATGCTGTCGTGGGTAGAGAAATTGTTACAGGATCGAGACGAACGGATCCAGCGCGACCGGGCGCTTGCGGCTCAACTGCTTGCCGACGCCGCGACCACGCGGCCGGCGCCGCCGCGCTAGCGGATCTTGGGCCCGCTCGGCCTCATACCTCTGACAAGACTCGAACCCACGACGGGCTCGGAGGGATCCCGAAAAACCTCGGGCGACGGGATTTCTCTAGAAGTAGTCGCGACTAAGAGCTGGTCGGTCAGGAGCATGATGCAGGGTCGGGAACCGTGACTACGCCCACCGCCGGTTTCTCACCATGCCAGACTGCCTGACGCTTGGCACCCAAGTTGTTGGAGCGGGGGCCAGCGTTATCCCGACCCGCCCAGCACCTCCCTCACCTTTCGCGCGAGTGCCTCCATGGTGAAGGGCTTTTGCAGGAACGCGGCGTTCGCGGCGAGCACACCGTGGAGCACGACCGCGTCGTCGGTGTAGCCGGACATGTAGAGCACCTTCATCTCGCGGTGAGACCCTACCAAGCGGGCGGCCAACTCGCTTCCGCTCATGCCGGGCATGACCACATCGGTTATCAAGAGGTGGATGTGGACGGCGTGCGCTTGCGCGATCTCGAGGGCGTGCCCCGGGTGACGAGCTTCGACGACCGTATAGCCGCTCGCTTCCAGACACTCGCGTACCAGGCTCCGAAGCGACTCCTCGTCCTCCACGAGTAGGATTGTCTCGGAGCCCCGCTCGGGTTCCGCCTTGGCGGGGGCGGCCTTCACGACGGTCTCCGCCTCTTGGGTCCGCGGCAGGTAGACCTTGAATGTCGTGCCGTGTTCCGGCTCGCTGTACACAAAGATGTGGCCCGCGCTCTGGCTCACAATGCCATGGACGGTTGCCAGCCCCAGCCCTGTCCCCTTCCCAGCTTCCTTGGTCGTGAAGAAGGGTTCGAAGACCTGGGCGAGAACTTCCTGGTCCATTCCGTGACCGGTGTCGCTGACGGCCAGCATCACGTGGGGACCGGGCTTGACCCCAGGGCGAGACCGGGCATAGGCCGCGTCGAGGTCGACGTTGGCGGTCTCGATTGTGAGCCGGCCGCCTCGCGGCATCGCATCCCGCGCGTTCACGGCCAGGTTCATGAGAACCTGCTCGATCTGCCCGGGATCGGCCTGAACGCGGCCCAGAGACTCGTCGAGAACGGTGATCAGCTGGATGTCCTCACCGATCAGGCGTCGCAGCATCTTCTCCATCTCGCCGACTACCGTATTCAGGTCTAGGATCCGCGGCTGGAGAACCTGCCGGCGGCTGAAGGCCAGCAACTGGCGCGTCAGGCCGGCGGCGCGCTCGGCCGCCCGCATGATGTCCTTGATGTATTTCTGGGGGCGAGCCTCGTCGGGGAGCGACTTTTCGAGCAGCTCTCCGTAACCAGTGATGACACCCAACAGGTTGTTGAAGTCGTGGGCGACGCCCCCGGCCAGCCGACCCACCGACTCCATCTTCTGCGCTTGAAGGAGCTGGGCTTCGAGGCGCTTCTTCTCCGTAATGTCATTCGCGAGGGCGAGCCACGCTTTGCGTCCCAGGAACTCGATCGGACTCACCGCAATCTCGACGTCGATTAGGGTGCCGTCCTTCTTGCGGTGTTTCCAAACCCGGGGCGAGCGGAAGGCTTCCTGACCGGGCTCCCGCAGAGCCTCCTGAAAGTGCTGCTCGACGATCGGGATGTTGTCGGATGGATGCAGGTCGCGGATCGTTTTGGCGAGGAATTCGTCGCGGGAGTAGCCGTAGTGGGCGACCGCGGCCTCATTGACCTCGAGGAAACGAGACCCTTCCCCATCGAACACCCACATGGGGTGGGGGTTGCTGGCGAAGAGCAGTCGGAAGCTGCTTTCACTCGCTCGCAAAGCCTCTTCGGCCCGCTTGCGGTCGCTAATGTCGAGAATGACGCCCTGCACGAAGGGGGCCGTTCCTTCCGCGCTCCGCACAACCCGCGCCATGTCACGGACCCATGTCTGCCGGCCATCGCGGGCCACCAGCCGGTACTCCGCGCTTGCCGGGGTGCCCGTCGCCCGAAGGCCGCCAAACACCGCCGTGACCCGCTCCCGGTCGTCGGGATGAATCCGGTGCGTCCAGTGGTCAGGGTCGGTCAACCAATCCGCGGTCGGGAACCCGAGCAGGGTCTCGATCTGCGGGCTCATGTAGCGCGCTTGCCCGACACGTTCGTGCGCCGCCGTGTAGACCACCGCGGGCATCTGCTCCACGAGCGTGCGGAATTTCTCTTCGGCCTGCCGCAGCTCTTGAGTGCGCTCCTGCACCTTTCGCTCGAGGTCGCGGGCCTGCTCTTCCAGTTGCAGCCGTGCCGCCTCCAGATGCTTGTGGGACTCGGAGAGCTCCTCCGAGGTGGAGAAGAGCAGTTCGATCATCTGCTGCTTGTCGGCGTTGACGACGATTTCTCGGCCGCTGAGGCGCACGGCGACCTCCATCTCGAGGCCCCCCCTCTCCCGGTGCGCAAGGTTGTCGAAGATGCGCCGCACTCGGTCTACGAGATAGTCGTCCTCAAAGGGCTTCGTGATGAAATTGTCCGCGCCCTTCTGAAGTCCGTGGATGATGTCCATCGGAGTGCGCTGGCCCGTCAGAAGCACGAAGGGGATCCTTTTCGTGACATCCTCCGCCTTCACGGCTTGGCAGAAGGCGAAGCCGTCCATCTCCGGCATCACCACGTCGGAGACAATTAGGTCCGGCGGCCCAGACTTTGCGGCGGCGAGACCCTCCCGGCCATTCCTTGCCACCTCCACTTGGTAGCCCTGATCCTCGAGGAGGAGGCGGAGGCGCTCCGCCTGCGTGGGGCTGTCCTCGACGACCAGGATCCTGCGTGCCATAAAGGTCCCTAGACCCTCTCCGGCTCGGTCAGCGAGCGGATCAACCCAGCGATTTCCCTTGGTGAGAGAACGTGCTCCGCCGCCCCCCGGCGTAGGGCCTCGCCCGGCATGCCGAACACAACGCTCGTGGCCTCGTCCTGGGCCACGGTGACTGCTCCCGCCGCTCGGAGCTGCCCAAGGCCCTCCGCCCCGTCCCGACCCATGCCCGTCAGGAGGATCCCCAGCACGGAAGGGCCAAGAGCGCGCGCAAGCGACGCAAAAAGATGGTCCGCGCTGGGGTGTAATCCCTCGCCAAGATTCTGAGCCGTGAGGCGGATTCGCCCGTCCATCTCCATCCCCATCTCGATCCCATCCGGAGCGAGGTAGACGACCCCCTCGCGCGCCCGTTCCCCGTTTTCCGCGAGCTTTACGGGCAGACGTGTCTGGCTGGCCAGCCATTCCGCCAAGCCCGCAGTGAAGCCGGGAGTGATGTGCTGTACAACGAGCACCGGCACCGCGAGCACGTCCCCTAGACCGCCTAGAGCCTCTGCCAGCGCGGCGGGGCCACCGGTGGAGGCACCGATTCCGATGGCGCGTATCTTGCGGCCCGATAGTCTTCCCGCGAGGGAGGGTATTTCCGCTCGCTCGCGACGGGGCCAGCGGCGCACCACTTTCACTTCCGCCATGAGCTTGACCGTCCGCGTGAGGTCGCGCGCCGCCCGGTTGTCCGGACCCTGAGGCTTGTCGAGCACCGTGAGAGCGCCCGCCTTGATGGCCTCGAAGCCCAACGCAGTCTCGTCGCGGCTAAAGCCGGCGGTGGCGAGCACGATGGGGGCGGGAGCGCGGGACATGATCTGTCTCGTCGCCTCGAGCCCACCCATCCGTGGCATATGAACGTCCATCAGGATGACGTCCGGCCGCAGGCTCTCCGCCTGCTCAACCGCCTCCACGCCGTCGCGGGCGGTTCCCACTACTCTGATCTCCGGGTCCTCGTCGAGCGCGGCGGCAAGATATTCGCGGGTAACCGCCGAATCCTCCGCCAGAAGAACGCGAATCAAATTCCCCCCCGTAACTCTCTGATCACACCAGACGGCGAATGATTTCCAGAAGCTTCGACTGATCGAAGCCGGACTTAATGACGTACGCATTGGCACCCACCTCGATCCCACGTTCCTTGTCATCCCGCGACTCAAGAGCGGTGACAAGGACCACGGGAAGGTCCGCGAGCGTCGGGTCCGCCCGAACGCGGGCCGTGAGGTCAAAGCCATTCATCCGCGGCATGTCCACGTCCGACACCAACAGGTCGAAGTGCTCGCTCTTGAGGATCGTCCAGGCTTCCTGACCATTGGACGCTATCGCGACCTTGTAGCCCGCCGCCTCGAGGAGATTCCTCTCCATCGTTCGCGTAGTGATCGAGTCGTCCACGACGAGAATCACCGCTTGGGATGCCAACTCCGTGGATTCTGGGGCCCGCCGGGCGGGCAAGCCCTCCTGTTGGGAACGCAGCAGGTCCAGGGGCCGCAAGATGAGCGCCAGCTCACCGTTGCCGAGCACTCCTGCCCCCGCCACGTGGCGCACCCGGGTAAGCGGGGGTCTCAGCTCTTTGACCAGTACCTCGCTCTCTCCGACCACCTCATCCACCAGCAGCCCCGTCCGCTCCGCCCCCGACCGGACAACGACGCAGGGACGTTTGGGATCCGATTTGGTCGCCTCGGGGCCGGGGTCGAGTCCCAGCAGTTCGGCCAGGGGGGTGACGAAGAGGACGCCGCCGTTCAAGCGCGTGGCGGTTCGGCCACTGACGCTCTCGAAATCACTGGGGGCCACGCTGACCGCGCGCTCGAGTGCCTCTATCGGGAGCAGAAAGGCCTGTTGGCCGGCACGGACGAGCAGCCCGCGGAACGTGACCACGGTTGCGGGGAGGAGCATACGCACGCTCGTTCCCGCGCCCAGGTGAGTCTCTACGAGGATTTGACCCCCCAGTCGCTCCACCGCGTCCCTCACGATGGCCATGCCCAGACCATGGCCCGAAAGGTCGGTGACGACGGCGCTCGTGCTCACCCCCGACGAAAAGATGAGGTCGAGAGCGGCGCTGTCCGAAAGGGCCTCCGCTTCCTCGAGACTGACCAGTCGAGCCCGGACTGCTCCCGCCCTCACCCGTGCAACGTCAATGCCCGCGCCATCGTCCTCCACCCGGACCCCGACCCTCCGGCCTTCTTGAGGAGCAAATGTCACCCCGATCCGCCCGCGGGACGGCTTGCCCGCCCGCCGCCGGACCTCTGGGAGTTCGATCCCGTGGTCCAGGGCGTTACGGACCAGATGGATAAGGGGATCCTTGATTGCCTCCAGGACTCTGCGGTCCACTTCCTGATCCGACCCGAGCACAACGAAGTCCGCTTCCTTTCCGCGAGTGCGGGCCAGCTCGCCGACCATCCGTGGAAACGGCTCCAGCACCGAAGAGGCGGGCATCATGCGGATCTGCCGCGCCTCCTCTTGGAGCCCCTCCACAGCCGCGGCGATGAGGCGGCGGTCTCCGAGCAACCTGGCTAATTGGGTGCGCGCCTGAAGCTCGGCGGCCCGGATATCGGCGTCAAGGCCGTCTCTCGAGCTGACCCGGTTCCGGTCGTCCTTGTTGCCCGCGCGCGCTACCCGACCGCGGCTCAGCTGCTCTCGGCAACGAACAAGGACGTCGGCGAGCCGCCTGGCCCCGTGCACCCGCTCGTCCGCCGAGAGCTTCACGGCCAAGAGGTCTTCGACGCGGGAGTGGATGGTGTCCAGCCTGGCGGTGCTGATCCGGATGGTCTCCCCGACGGACCGGGCCGGCAGTGGTGACGGTGCGCTTGAGGAGGCGGGGAGGGCCGATGATGGAACGGCCGCCGCGGGTGCTTCGGGGGAGGGTGCCGCCTTGGGCGCGCCGAGCGGGCGCGGATCGTCGTTTCCCGGTGCTGCGGCCTGGGCTTCCGTCAACAAACGAGCCACGCCATCCATCACCGCTTGGACGCGACTGAGGACGTCTCCGGTCAGCGATTGTCGGCCGCCCTTGATCTGGCTCAGGACCGACTCCACGTCCTGGCAGAGCGCCTCTGTATCGCGGAGGCCCACCGAGCGGGCGGCTCCCTTGAGCGTGTGTACGGCCCGGAACATGGACTCCACGACCCCGGCGACTTCGGCGGCTGGCAATCCCCGATCCAAAGCGAGGAGGTGGGCGGAGATCGTCTGGAGGTGTTCCGCGGCCTCCTCCTTGAAGGTAGCCATGAGGCGCGATCGAATGTCGGCCTGCCTCGCCATCACTAGGAAACCCTACTCCGGAGACCCCGCCTCCAAGACCGTGCTCGCCATCGCTCGCTCGCCATGCCCCGAGCCCGTCACGAGCGCCTTAAACTGCTGAGCGATCGAACTCAGGTCCCTTGCCGCCCGCTCCATCTGCCGGGTTGCGGCCATGTTCTGGGTTGACACTTGCCGGATGTTCTCCATGGCCGTGGCTACCTGATCCACCCCCGCCGATTGCTCTTGAGCGGTTACGAAGATCTGCTGGGCGGCTTGAGCAGCATCCGAGAGGCTCTCGGTGAGCTGCAGGATGGCCTCTCCGGCCCTACGCGCCAGGCCCTCTCCCGCCTCCGAGGCCTTCACTCCCTGCTCGGTCGCCAGCACCGCCGTCTGCGTTGCCCGCTGGATTTCTCCCAGGATCTGCCGTACCTGCCCCGTGGCCTGCTTCGACTGCTCGGCCAACGCCTTCACTTCCGAGGCCACCACAGAGAAGCCCTTCCCCGCCTCCCCCGCCTTGGCGGCCTCGATGGCCGCGTTCACGGCCAGCAGGTTCGACTGCTCGGCGAGGCCATTCACGGTGGCAATGATTTCGCCGATAGCCTGGCCGTGCTCGCTCAGGCCCAAGACGCGCTCCGCGATCCCCTCCATCCGCGCCTTAGCCTCTTGCATCCCTTGTAGTGTCTCCTCCGCGGCCCGGCGCCCCTCCTGCGACGTCTGGGACGTTTTGCGCACCAGATCGGCCACGGCCTGCGCCTTCTCAGAAGAGAGCTGAGCGGTTTGCCGGACCTCGTGCACGGTCGTCGTGGTCTCTTGGACAGCCGCCGACTCCTCCTGCGTCCCCGTGGCTTGCTGGGTGGTCGCGGCGAGGATCTCGCTGGCGGCGGAAGCGATGCGCTGGACCCCGGCCTGGATCGGGCCCGAGATGCCGCGGATGATGAAAAGGCCAGCCAGGGAGACGACCGCGAATCCGAGGGCCGTCCCCCAGAGGGTGATGGCCTGCGTGGTGCGGATGCTGGATTCGCTCTCCGCTGCTCGTTCCTTGAGGAGTCGCCTCTCCTCCTCTTCCAGCTCCGTCCTCTTCTTCAGGAACCGATCGACGGTCTCTTGCGTCTCCTCGGTGGGAAGCGCCGACTCCATCGCTTCCAGGCCCTTGGCTCGGCGCAAGTCGCTCCTCTTCTTGAGTCGCAGCAAGAGGGCCTCGATCATAGGCTTGACCTCCTCCAGTCGCTGCTGCTGGCGCGGGTTGTCCGCGGTGAGCTCAGTGACCCGCTTGAGGATCACGGGGACGAGGGCGGCGCTCCTTTGGAAAGGCTGAAGGAACTCCTCCTTTCCCGTGATGAGGTAACCGCGTTGGGCGGACTCGGCCTCCAATAGGGAGATCTGAAGCTGTGCGAGCGTGTCCAAGACCTCGTAGGTGTGATCAACCCACCGGCTCGTCTCGACCGAGTTGTTCAGTGCGCGGTGGGATACCGCGCCCAAGATGACTAGAATCAGGAGGGGCAGGGCAAACCCTGCTCCCAGCCTCTGTCCGATCGACGACCTCATCACGCCCTCCCTTTCACCCCTCGTTCACCGTGATTCGCGGATCACGGGCGAGCTCGTCCAGATCCAGGACCGACACCATCTCGCCCGTCGTGCCGCGGATCCAGGCGGCCTGGCCTTCCCTTGTAATCCCTTCCCTGGTCGCGATTTCGTGGGCGTCCACGGGCACGATTCCCGTCACTTCGTCCGCGAGGAGGCCGAAGGACATCCCGCGCAGTTCCACCACCACGACGCGCCCCTCCGGCTTGGCGCCCGCGTTCTCCGGGCCCGGGCCTCCCAGCAGCCGCCGGAGGTCGAAAACCGCGCGGACCTCGCCCCGATGGTGGATCACGCCGACCAGGAATCGGCGGGCGCCCGGCAGGGGAGTTGGGCGGATGAGGGGCAGGACCTCCACGACAGAGAGAGGGTCCACTCCGTACCGCTCTCCGGCCCGTGAGAAGACGAGCACTGGCAGCTCCTCCGCGTTTGACTCGGCCTCCCTGGTAGGCTGCGCTAGTTTTCGGGCCCTCTCCTCCAGGATCCGGCGCGCGGCCTCGGGCGAGGGCTCTCCGCCGGATTCGAGGCTCAGCCGGGTCGCATCTAGCCGCGCGTGCACAGCCTGCCAATCAAAGCGGTCGCCCATCACGACACCTCACCGCTCTCCCCGAGCCGCGCCGCCGTCTCGAGGTGCTTGAGCCCGTGCCGGCGCTGGCCGCGCCTCACGAGCAGAAGGCCGAGCGCGAGATGGGCCTGCGCACAATCGGGATCCAGGTACACCGCGCGACGCAGAGCGGGAACAGCAGCGGCGACATCCCCGCGCTCTTGGTGGATCGCAGCGAGTAGCCGATGGGCCTCGGCGTCCAAGCGATCTTTCGCTATGGCGGCCCGGCAGAGCCGCAAAGCCTCCTCGAGGTCTCCCCCGTCGGCGGCGCCGCGGGCGCCCGCCAAGAGCACTGCGGCGGGAGGAAGGGGCTCTCCCTTTTCTTCCAATGGCGCCGCCGGCCTCCGGGAGGGCGACTTCGCCGGCGCCCGCGCCGGCACGGAGCGAAGGTCGATCGGCTTCGGGGAGGCTTGAGGGGGCGACGCGATCGACGACCCCGGACCGTCTCCCTTCCGGAAGAAGATGGTCTGGGGGAAGTTGACAGTGACGAGCGGCCGGAACCGCTGAGCGAAGGCCTCCGCCGGAGCGACCACCAACCAACCGCCCTCCGCCAGGGCGGTCTGGAGTCGACTGACCACCGCCTTTGTTGCCTCGGGGGTGAAGTACATGAGCACGTTCCGACAAAGGATGATGTCCATGCTCCCGCTCGAGGCGGCGCGAGGGAGTCCCTCCGCCAGGTTCCCCGGCTCGAAGCTCACCATGGCTCGGATCTTGGGGACAAGGTCGAACGCCCCCGAGCTACCGCCTTCGAAATAGCGGTCGCGCACGGCCGGGCTGACGTCGCGAAGGGACCATTCGCGGTAGGTGGCGCGTCCGGCCTTCTCCAGGGCCATGGGGTCGAGGTCGGTGGCTAACACCGTGACGTCCCAAAGAGTGCGGTCGGGGAGGAGTTGGTCCACTAGGATGGCTAGCGAATAGGCTTCCTCGCCCGTCGCGCAGGCGGCACTCCAGAGGCGGAGGAATTGCGTGCCTGCTAATCGTCGGGCCTTTATCAGCGCCGGGAGTACACGTTGCTCGAGGGCGTCGAAACACGGCCGGTCTCGGAAGAAGTAGGTCTCACCAACGATCAGAAGAGACGCCAAACGGCCCCATTCGGAGCGGTCTCCCGTGGCCAGCCGGCCAAGGTAGGCCTCGGGCGAGTCGGATCGGGAGAGGCGCACCGCCTCCAGAAGACCGCGGTCGAACTCAGCCTCACGGTTGGCGGGAAAGTCGAGACCCAGGCGACGGGCCACCAAGAGGCGCGCCTCGCTCCGCAGGGAATTGGAGACCCTCACCTCCGCCCCCCCAGAGCCTGATCGAGTTGACCCTCCTCATCCGGGGTGACAAAGGAGTCGATGTCGTGGATCAGCAAGACGCCATCGGGGAGCGCCGCCACGCCGGCGACGGGAGTGTGCCCGGCAAGGACGACGGTCGCGGGCACCACCGCGTCCATCAAGGCTTCGGCGAGCCCCAGGACCCCATCCGTGGCTATGGCAAGCGTGCGCCGCCGGGTGCGCACGATCAGGAGATGGGAAGAGAGCCCGTAGGCGCGGGGATCGAGGCCGAGCCGGCGGCCGGGATCCACAACCCCGACCACCCGGCCCCGAAGGTTGATGACGCCCAGCACGACCTCCGGAGCCCCCGGGAGCGGCGAGATGGCGATCATGGGGAGCACACGCTCCACACACTCCAGGGCCACCGCGTACCGCACCCTTCCCCCCAGGAAAACAACAAGGCGTCCGGATGGGCTCTGCGGTCTGTGGTCAGCATGCGGCGACGCATCCTCGACCGCGGGGCCGCTCTCGGCTTGGGGGACTGTCTCTGACATTCCAACCGCCCCTCTGAAAGGCAGCCGACAGGCTGCCGCTTCCGCCTGGTGGCAGGGGGCAAGTCTCATCATTTGAGCTTCAAGACAAGAGCGACTCGCTCCATACCGCACTCAAGAAGGAGCCGGAAGGAGGGACTCGAGGCCCCTGCGGGACACGACTAGGAACCTCGGAGGGAGGCAGGTTACGCGGCTCGGGTCCTTCTTGGCGTTCCCGTGACCGTCGACGGGGGGGGCCCCGCGGTGGACGCGAACCGAGGATAGGAACTCTCATGCGGCCCACCCTCCGAGGGGCAAGACCCTTTCAGGTGCCCCCATGCTCTCCACATTTTGGAGGGATGGCCTCTTTTCTGGTTCCAATGATCTCACATCCGCCCGCTGAAGTTCGGTTGCGATGCGGAATTTGCATAGAGCGGCCAGCGGAAGGGGCGACCCGCCCATGTGGAGCCGATGTTTGAGTTCCGTGGGCAAGGCCCCCCCATCCCTACTCGGGCCTTATCAGGCCCACCCTCACCGCGAACCGCACGAGGCCGGCAAGGTCGTGCACGCCCAAACGCTCCATGAGTTGGGCGCGGTGTGCCTCCACTGTCCGGTAGCTGACCCCGAGACGCTCGGCGATCTCCTTGCTTGAGTGTCCCTCCGCGGCTAACTGTAGGATCTCCCGCTGCCGCGGCGTGAGCGCATCGAGGGGATCCGTGGCCCCGCCCGTTCGGCTCACGTAGTCGTCGACCACGCGCTTGGAGACCGCCGGACTCAGATAGCTCTCGCCCCGAGCCACGGCCCGCACGGCAACCTCGAGCTCCGCCACCGCCGAGGCCTTGAGGAGATACCCGGCACATCCCGCACGCAGTGCCCTCAGCACGTACTCCTCGGAGGTGTGCATGGAGAGGATGATCACGCGGATGGAGGCGTCCAGAGTCGCCAAACGCCCCGCGACTTCGAGCCCGTTCAATCCCGGCATGCCCACATCCATGAGAACGACATCCGGCCGGAGCGCCTCGGCCAGCCGCAGGGCTTCCTGACCGTCGCCCGCCTCGCCCACAACCTCGACGCCCGGGAGTCCTTGGAGAAGACCCTGGATCCCGGCGCGAACGAGCGTGTGGTCATCGGCCAAGAGGACTCGGATGGGCGTCATGGCATCCGTGGGGCCCTCCCGCCCAAGGGGAGCCGGGCCCGCACCTCCGCGCCGGCTCCCGGGCGAGTCAAGAGTTCGTACTCTCCGCCCGCCAGCGAAATGCGCTCCTGCATCCCCAGGAGGCCGACCGAAGCCCCTCCGATCGCGCGCTTCCGGGCGATCCCGGCGTCAAAGCCAATCCCGTCATCGCGAACCCTCAAGTCCAGCGCCTCCGCCACGGAGTGTAGATCCACCCAAACATTCCGGGCCTGCGCGTGGCGGGCCACGTTGGTCAGCGCCTCCTGGGCCACTCGGAAGCACGCAGTCTCCAGCTCCGAGGGCAGGTGGGGAACCGCATCGATCGACAGGTGCACCTCGATGCGCGTGGTCCTTGCGAACCGATCCGCGTACCATCGGACGGCCGCCGGCAACCCGAGGTCGTCGAGCACCGACGGCCTCAGGTCCAGCGCCAGATCCCGCACCGTCTCCATCGCCCGATCGACGGAGGCGATGGCGTCCCGTAGATGGACGGGCGCCAGGGCCGCGGCGGAGCGCTGGAGGGACGCCAGATTGATCTTCACCGCCGTGAGCACCTGCCCGAGCTCGTCGTGCAGCTCGACGGCCAGCCGCCGCCGCTCCTCCTCCTGGGCGCTGAGGAGCCGTCGGGACAGCGCCTTCAGCTGCTCACGGCCGGCGCGCACCGCTTCGTCGAGGCGGCCCCGCTCGATGGCAGGGGCGACGCGGTCTGCGACCACCTGCAAGAGATGGAGGTCGCCTTCCGTAAAGGGCGCTACCGTGGACGTTACGCCCACGAGGCCGATGGGCTTCCCTTCCACGAGAAGGGGCGTGCTCATCGCGGCCCGGAGAGGCAGCCTCGGATCCGACCACATCTCTCCGTACCAACCGTCCCTCCCGGAAGCGGCCGGTTCTACGTCATTGGTCAAGAAAGGCGCGTCTAGGTGGACGGCGTCGAGCGGAATGCGCACTCCGGCCACCCGCTCGAAGGGTACGCCGTCGATCGCCCTTGCGTAGAGCGCCTTCCCTTCGTCGTCGATGAGCCGCACCGAAGCGACGTCCGCCCGCAGGGTGCCGCGCAGCCGGGCGAGGAGCTCGCGCAGCAGATCGTCCAGCCCGAGATAGGACAAGGCAGCGTCCGTGATTCTTTGGATGGCATGAAGCCGCTCCAGCGCCGCCTCCGCTTCAGCCCTGGCCTTGCTCTCGCTCTCCAGGAGGCCCGCGCGCTCTTCCTCGGCCTGCCGCCTATCCGTCACGTCCTCCGCGATCCCGGCGTAGCGATAGATCTGACCCGAGGCGTCTCGGATCGGGAAGCCCTGGTCACGAATCCACCGGATGGACCCGTCGCCACGCACCAGACGGTAGGTCTCGTCCAACTTGCCTCGCGCACCCTTCTCCTCGGCTGCGCGCCAAACCCGCTCCCGATCCTCCGGATGAACGGCCTCGAGCCACGACCTCGGATCACGATAGAGGCTCTCGCGGCTGCGGTTGAAGACCCGCTCGTAGGCGGGGCTTACGTAAAGCAGCTCAGTGTTGTCGCGGTTGGCGAGCCAGAACACCTCATTAATGCTTTCCGCCAGCTGCCGAAACCTTCCGTCGCTCTCGCGCAGCGCCGCCTCTGCCCGTTTGCGCTCGGTGATGTCCAGCCCCAGACTGATTCGCGAGCCGTCCGAGAGATCGAAGCATGCCCACGAGCTCTCGATAACCCGTTTGTCACGGGTGCGCATGCGGAAGTCCGCCCAGCGATTCTGCACCTGCCGGTAGAACTCAAGAACCGCTTCACGGCTCTCTGCATCCGGGTAACACTCGGTCAGGAGATCGACCTGCTGTGCCTCTTCCAGGGTCCAGCCGAGCGTTCGCTCCCACTCTCGGTTCACGCGCCAGAGCCGCTCGGATGTGTCGGTGATCGAGATCATCACCGGGATGTTGTCGAAGATGGCTCGCAGGGTCTCCTTCTCCCGCCGCTGCGCCGCCTCCGCCTCTTTGCGCTCGGTAATGTCCAACCCGAATCCTATTCGCGAGCCGTCGGAGAGGGCGAAGCGCGCCCACGAGGCATCGATGACCCTCCCGGACTGAGTCCTCATCTGAAAGTCGGCCCAACGACGCTCCGCCCGCCGGATGAACTCCTCTGCTATTTTCCGATCCTGGGGGTTGGGGTACGCCTCGGCCAGGATGTCCAGCCGTTGTGCTTCGGAGAGCGTCCAGCCGAGAGTCCGCTCCCACTCCCGGTTCACGCGCGAGAGACGACCGGACGCGTCGAAGCACGAGATCATCACGGGTATGTTGTCGAAGATGGCTTCGAGGGTCTCCCTCTCCCGGCGCTGCGCCACCTCCACCTCGTGCCGTTCCACCGCCAGCGACAACACGTTCGCCACCGATTGCAGGAAGTCAACATCGTCGGGGCTGAACGACCGGGAGCGCGTGGAGTGGACGGCGAGGCCTCCCCACGGAGCAGAACGACCCCGAACGACGACGCCGATCACGCTCACGACCCGGTGTTCCAAGGCAACTTGAGAGACGGCCAACCGTGACTCCGCTCCGATGTCGGGAACCACCAGGGGCGCGTCCGAGCCCAGCATGTGAGCGCTCATCAGGGCGTCGTTGGCGGCCAAGGTCATGCCGACGAGCTCTCCCCACCCCACGCCTGCGCGCAGGCGGGAGCCCTCTCCCCCTGGGAGCCACTCTCCTATGAGGGCGTGATCGGTGCCCAACGTTGCCGCGGTGATGACCGTGGCCTCGTTCAGCAGAGCGACCAGGTCCCGGGACCGGATCGCGATCTGGCCCAAGGCGGCGACCGCCGATTGCTGGCGGTTGCGCGTGCGCAGCTCTGCGTTGGCTGCTCCGAGCTCGGCCGTGCGCTCGACGACACGCCGCTGGAGCTCATCGTTTAGTTGCTTGATCTCCGCCTTGGCCTGGCGGAGCTCGGGAGTCTCGACAACCTCCCAGAGTCCATTCCGCTTGGCCAGGGCGAAGTTGTGCGTTCGCGCCACATCTAGGATATCGCCGGCGCCAGTCGTGGCCAGGGGGTAGGAGCAGGACACGACCATCCTCTTGTCGCCGACCCACTCCTCGAACTTTTCTTCGTACTCGCACAAGTCGCGCCAACCCTCTCTCTCCAACCAAGACGGGCTGCCGTTTACTCTCATGCCGAGGAAGCCCCTATCCAGGGCTTGCCTGAGCTTCTTGTCCCAGGCGCCCATCAGCCCCTTGAGATCAAGGGCGCCTGCGCTCAGATACCACTCCCGGCCTTGATGGATCTCGATGCTTCCGTCTGCTTCATAGCGTTCCAGGTCCGGGATAGCCCGTCTCAACGCACTGATCGCCTCGCCCGGCGTCGTGGGCTCGGGGACGACCCAGAGGCAGAACTCCCTCTGTTCGAGACCGGCCTTGAAGTAAGGAAGCAGGGTATCGAGGAGGTCGTCCTCCGTCTCGAAGAAGTGGCAGAAGTGCGTACCCCAGGGGACATCACCCACGAAGTCGATACCGGTCTTCCTCAAGGGCACCGTCGTCATCCTCTGATTATCCACCTCTAAGGAGCCGGCTGGGCGGGGTTAGGTATTCGCTCCCGTGGGAATAGGGGTTCGTACGCATAGAGAGTCACGGGCCGTCAGAATACGCTGGAGCCTGACGCTGTTACAGGAGACAGGCGCCCCGAGGACCGGAGCGTGGTGTCGCTACCGAGGCCTGAGGAACATGCTGAACCGACTGGTGGCAAGGGGTCTCGATCCGAGGTTTCGGCCGGGAGACAGGCTGCGGATCAACGCCGGCCCCAGGCCTGAAGAGCAGATCCTCCTGAACCTTGCCGGCGATGTCCCTCCCTCCACGCCGAATACGGGACCTCTCGCCAGCACGACCTCAGGATCTGACTACCTCCGGTCGATGCGGCCGCCGGCAAATACGTGAATTCCCCTCCGCCCACTGGCGAAATGGTGACCGTGCTGCTGGTCGAGGACGAAGAGAGCCTTCGCGAACTCATCCGCGAGATCCTGCAGGCCAACGGCTACGAGGTCCTCGAAGCAGAGGACCCGACGAAGGCGATCGAGACGGTGGCGAACTATGAGGGCGCCATCCATCTCCTCCTCACGGACGTGCTCATGCCGGGCATGAACGGACGGGCGTTGGCGCAGCGGGTGAGGGAGCGAAGGCCGGACATCCGGATCCTCTACATGTCCGGCCACACGGAAGACTCGATCGCCCAGAGTGGTTTGGTCGAACCGGGAGCCCTGCTGATCTCGAAGCCCTTCACCCAGGAGTCTCTCGCTCGCAAGCTTCGGGAAGCCCTGGGTCCCCGACCGCGAGAACAGGGTTGAGGGTCTCCTTTCCCAGGAGCCAACGGGTTCGGATCCCAAACGAATGACGCTCGCGCGATGAGTCGAGTTCTCATCATCGACGATAGCGAGGAAACGTGCAGCGTCATCGCCGACATCCTGAGCGGCGAAGGATACGACGTGAGCTCGGCAGCAGAGGGGGCGACCGGCCTTGCTCAAGCCATCGCCACACACCCGGATCTGATCCTCTGCGACATCATCATGCCGGGGATCAGTGGCTACGAGGTACTGAGCACTCTGCGCAGAGAGCCGTCGACGGCGGTGACGCCCGTCATCTTTCTAACCGGGGTGGGAGGGCCAGAGGCGGTGCGGGTTGGAATGAACTCGGGCGCCGACGACTATCTGATCAAGCCTGTTCTCCCCGCCGACCTGATCGCCACCGTAGCGGCCAGACTAGAACGCTCGGCGGCGGTGAGAAGAGAGGCCGAGAGCTCGTTGCTGGAACTGACCGAGGAGCTGGCGGGTTCTCTTCTTCCAGATCAGTTTTTGACACCCCTCACGGCGGTCATGGGCCTGGCCTCTCTGCTGATGGAGGAAGGTGCGATTCAATCGGGAGACATAAAGGAGGTGGGCCGGGGGATTCTCGAGGCCGGCCAGGCTCTTCAGGAGCTGATAGAGAGATTTCTCGCCTACGCCGAACTCCAGGCCGCGATGCCCGATGTTGCTCTGGTTCTTCAGGGCGATAAGGCCTTCGAGACCGCTCGTGAAGAGGCCAAGGGCCGAGCTCTGCGCGTACACCGATCCGATGATCTGCAGATCTCGGGTGTGCCTACTCAGGTCCCGATGGCATTGGATCATTGGCGGTCGTTGATCCGGGAATTGGTCGACAACGCTCTCAAGTTCTCGCGGGCGGGGTCTCCGATCGCCTTGGACCTGACCAGTAGCAATGGCGAGCCGACGCTGACCGTTCGCGACCACGGCCAGGGGTTGCCCGCCGAATATCTCGGGGGGCTCGCGCATCGCGCGCCCCTCCTGCGGCGTAGCCCAGACCAAGCTGGTCTTGGTTTGGGGCTCAGTGTCGTTCGTCGGCTACTCCAGCTGTACGCGGGCACTCTCTCGTTTGAAACGAGCGGCGGAAAGGGCACGACCGCCCGCGTGCGCTTCCATCCTCCCCAGGCTAAACCCTCGACGTCCTAAGAGAGTCCCGAAAAACGCCAGGTTCCTCATCTTCGCCGCGCCGCTCCCCCAATTCCCTCCTGTGGCTCACGAGGAAGGGGGCGGCTCTAAGTCGTTGAGCTCGTGCGTGAAAGCGCTGGCGGCGTGCCAGCCCAACTCGAACTCGATTGATTGCCCCCCCGGGGTGGTCAACGGGACCGCACGACCTACAGTACTCTCGAGGAGTCGACGGCTTCACTTCCCGATTCCGAGGGGGCAACCCACCGTCGACACGAGCGGCCCTTCGCATGAATCTCTACCTCGTCCTGCTTGTCGGCTATTCCGCGCTCCTCGTCGGGATCGGCATCGGGATCGGGCGGCGCACGCGCCGGGCCTCCGACTTTTTTGTCGCTGGCCGCCGGCTGGGACCGGGGCTCCTCTTCGCCACGATGCTGGCTGCCAACATCGGGGCGGGATCTACGGTGGGGGCGACCGGGCTCGGCTATCGGGACGGGATCGCCGCGTGGTGGTGGGTGGGATCGACGGCGATAGGCTCCGCGGTGCTCGCGTTCTGGGTGGGGCCGGCCCTGCGGCGGGTGAGCCAACGGTTGGACCTTCACACAGTCGGCGACTACCTGGAATACCGGTACGGCCCGGCTGTTCGCGTGGCCGAGGCGGTGATCCTCGGCTTGGCCTCGCTCGCTATCCTGGCGGGGCAGTTGATCGCCCTCGCATGGGTGCTCGAGGTGACGGTGGGCGTCCCGAAGGCTCTCGGTTGCCTCATCGGGGGCCTGGTCGTCACCGGGTATTTCAGCGTGGGCGGTCTCTCCGCGGCGGTTTGGGTGAACGTCGCCCAGCTGACGGTCAAGCTGGTCGGTCTGGGGATCGCGGTGCCCTTCGCCTTGCGGGAAGCCGGCGGCTGGCCCGGCCCTTCGTCCGTGCTCGCGGCAGACGCGGGCTACTGGGGCTTCTGGCACAACGCCGGCTCGGGGTGGCCCCTGCTCATGCTGTTGGCCCCGGCCTTTGCCGTCTCCCCCGGTCTCCTCCAGAAGATTTACGGAGCGCGGGACGACGCGGCCGCCCGCCTCGGAGCGGGCGCTACGGCCTTGGCCCTCCTGCTTTACTCCTGGGTCCCGCCCCTCCTCGGCATCCTGGCACGCTCACGGTTCCCCGACCTCGCTTCCCCCGAGCTCGCGCTTCCTATGCTCCTGAGGCACTCGGTGCCGCCCGTCATCGGTGGCCTGGGGTTGGCGGCTGTCTTCTCGGCGGAGATGAGCGCGGCCGACGCCGTGCTCTTCATGCTCTCCACCTCCATCGCGCAGGACCTCTACAAGCGCTTCTTCAACCCCGACGCTTCCGACGCTCGTCTCCTCGCGGCTGCCCGCCTGACCGCGTACCTTTCGGGTGGCGCCGCCATCGCGCTCGCGATCACGCTAGGCAACGTCATCGGCGCCTTGAGCGTCTTCTACACCCTGCTTACGGTGAGCCTATTTGTCCCCATCCTGGGCGGCCTCCTCATCCGTGGGGCCGGCACGGCCGAGGCCCTCGCCGCCATCGCCTTGGGACTCACCGGCGCCTTGGCGGTTCATCTCACGACCTCGTCTCGAGGCGAGGGGGCCCTCACGCCAGCCTGCGTAGGAACCCTCGCCGCCGCGGCCGGCTTCATCACGACCCGGCTGCTGCGCTTCTATTCGAGGACCAAGCCCTCGCCAATCTCTTGACCACCCTCCAACATTGGAACGCAGACGGAAGTTCGCGGATCCGCGGGGTATACTGGTCTCGCACCAAGCAGGAAGGGAGAGCGTAATGGCGCGACCCGGTTGGGATGGCGGCCCTATCGATATCGGCGGGGGTCGCAACATAAGGATTGTCCTCCCCTCGGTGCCTCCCAACGTGCTGCGGCTGGTCCTGGCCGCGGCCGCCCTCCTCATCGTGCTCGTGACCGGCTACTACCAGGTCGAACCCGATGAAGTGGGCGTCGTCCAGCGCTTCGGGCGGTTCGTCCGCACCTCGGATCCGGGCCCTCACATCAAGATTCCCTTGGGCGTCGAAACGGTGACCAAGGTTCCCGTTCAGGCGACGCTCAAGATGGAGTTCGGCTTCCGCACCGTGAGGCCGGGGATCAAGTCCACCTTCGCCCCCCCCACCCCGGAGACCGTAGGCGAGTCCGTCATGCTCACGGGCGACCTCAACGTGGCGGTGGTGGAGTGGATCGTGCAGTACCGGATCCGGGACCCGAAGAAGTTTCTCTTTCACGTGCGGGATGTCCCCCTGACCTTCCAGTACATGTCCGAAGCGGCCATGCGCCAGGTCGTGGGAGACCACAGTGTGGACGAGGTCTTGACCATCGGGCGCGAGACCGTCGCGCTTCAGGCCAAGGAGGAGCTCCAGCGGCTGTGTGACCTGTACGGGATCGGCATCGTTGTCCAACAGCTCATCCTGCAGGACGTGAACCCCCCGGACCCGGTCAAGGCCGCCTTCAACGAGGTGAACCAGGCCATACAGGAGAAGGAGCGTTCCATCAACGAGGCCTGGGCCGACTACAACAAGTCCGTCCCCCGCGCCAAGGGGGAAGCGGACCAAGCGGTGAGGGCGGCCGAGGGGTACGCCCTGGAGCGTGTCAACATCGCCGAGGGAGACGCAAAACGCTTTGATGCCCTCTACGAGGAGTACCGCAAGGCTCCCGCCGTGACCCGGAAGCGCATCTACCTCGAGACCATGCGAGAGCTCCTTCCGAAGCTGGGCCGGAAGCTGCTCTTGGATGACAAGGCCAAGGGGATTCTCCCCCTCTTTCAGCTCGATGGGGACCGGAAAGAGGTGAAGCCGTGAAGAACCCCCTGACCCTGTTCGCGGCCGCGGTCGTGGTCGTCCTCCTCTTCTCCTCCGTCTACACGCTCTCGGAGACCGAGCAGGCGATCCTCACCCAGTTCGGGCGGCCGGTGGGAGGATTGATCACGGACCCCGGCCTGCATATGAAGATCCCCTTCATCCAGGATGTCCACCGTTTCGACAAACGCTGGCTCGAGTTTGACGGCGACGCCCGGGAGATCACGACCAAGGACAAGAAGTACATTTGGGTGGACACCTACGCCCGCTGGCGCATCGCGGACCCCCTACGGTTCTACCAAGCGGTACGGGACGAGCGGGGCGCTCAAAGTCGGCTCGACGACATCGTGGACGGGGAGACCCGCAACGCCGTGGCCTCCTTCGACCTCATCGAGCTGGTCCGCTCCAGCAATCGCCCCTTCCAGACCACGGAGGAGCTGGAGGGGATCGGGGCCGCCGAGGCCATGGCCAAGATCAGCTCCGGGCGGGGTCAGATCGCCCAGATCATTCTCGATAAAGCCGCTAAGATCACCCCCGAGTTCGGTATCGAGCTCGTAGATGTCCGCTTCCGTCGCATCAACTACGTGGACACCGTGCAGCAGAAGGTGTTCGAGCGGATGATCTCGGAGCGGAAGCGGATCGCGGAGCGGAGCCGCTCCGAGGGCCAAGGACGCGCCGCGGAGATCCGCGGCGAGAAGGAGCGTGACATTCTCGCCGCCACCTCCGTGGGATACAAGAGCGCCCAGGGGCTGAAGGGCGCTGCCGACGCCAAGGCCACGGCCATTTACGCGAAGGCCTATGGGAAGGACCCGGACTTCTACCAATTCTCGAAGACCATGGAGACCCTCAACAAGAGCCTTGACGACAAGGCGTGGCTGATCCTTTCCTCGGACTCCGAGCTCCTCAGGTACCTCAAGGGGTCGGAGGGAAGGTAGTTCGGCCCCTCCGCGGCCTCGAGAGGGGCGGGGCTGACGGACCGGAGCCAGCTCTCTCAGATCAGGATGGGTTCCCGCGCGGGGGCCGGCGCTCCGCGACCACCGTCACCTGCATGTCCTTGGCGAGATGTACGACCCTCATGGCGGTGTGCCTCTTGTTCAGGAGGGGGATGAAACGCTTGGACGGCTTGGCAAGGAAGATCTGCGTGACCCCATTTCGGCGTGCGAAGTCCACCAGGACCTCCGCCTCGTCCCTCCCCTCCAGCACTCGGGCCTCGATGTGCAGCTTCCGCGCGAACTCCAGATGCCGCTCGAGCGCCTCGCGGGCCTCCTTCGCCAGCTCCTCGAGGCGGCCGGAGACCAACACCGACACGGCAAAGCAGTCGGCCTTTAGGTAGTCGGCGACGCGTCGGCCACGCCGGATCAGGCCCACGGTGGCGAGCGACTCCGTCAGGTGAATGAGAATCCGCTCCCGGGCCTCGGCCGTTGCCGTCGAGGGCAAGATGCTGGGCCTCGGGTCGGGCGGCGGAGCATCCAGGTCGACGGCGTCTCGTTGCCGCACATCGATTTCGTGCGCGGTCTGCCGAAGGGCCATCTCGCGTAACGCGGCCAGCGTGGACTCCTTGAAGAAGTTCTCCATCGCGCGCTCGGCCTTGTCCGGGCCATAGACCGCCCCCCGCTCCAGTCGATTGAGAAGGGCCCGCGGGGGCAGGTCGATCAAGATGATCTGGTCCGCTTCCTTGACTACCCAGTCGGGAATGGTCTCCCGAACCTGGATGCCGGTGATCTCACGCATCTGATCGTTGAGGCTTTCCAGATGCTGAACGTTCATGGTCGTGAGCACCTCGATGCCGGCCTCGAGGAGCATCATCACGTCTTCCCAGCGTTTGGTTCGAGCCGAGCCCGGCACATTGGTGTGCGGGAATTCGTCGACGGCGCAGATCTCGGGGTGCCGCGCGAGAATGGCGTCCGTGTCCATCTCCTCGCACTCGTGCCCGCGGTACTCCATGCACCGCCGGGGGATGACTTCCAGTCCCGCCAATTTCGCGATGGTGTCCTGGCGACCGTGCGGCTCAAAGTAGCCGACCACCACATCATGTCCCTGCGCCTTCAGCTGTTGAGCTTCCTCCAGCATCCTGAACGTCTTCCCCACTCCCGCGGCATACCCCAGGAAGACCTTGAGCCGGCCCTTCCTGATCGCCGCCAGCCCTTCCGCTTGGCTCATGAGTGGGGGAATATCCGGACGTCGATCCCGTCCGCTCCCAAGATCAGTCGCTCGACGGGGTTCGGTCGCAGGCGGCTCATCCAGCCGGCCTCCTGGCTATGGCCGACGAAGATCTGGGTGATGCCGTGCCTGGCTGCAAATTCCAGAATGGCCCGGATCGGATCCGCGGCCCGTAGGATCTCGACGTGGGCCTTGGCCTCGCGGGCACAAGCCAGATTCTGCTCCAGCACTTGGTCATCCGTGGGGCTGGATTGCTGCTGCTGGACGTAGATCACGTGGAGATCGCCATGGAACCGGTCCGCCTGCCGGCGTCCACGATGGATCATCACACTCGCGTTCGACCGCGGCGTGATGCAGACGAGAATGCGCTCGTGGGGCCCATAGGCTTGCTCGATTCCCTGGCGACGGAGGTAGTCCTCCAGCTGTTGATCGACGACCTCCGCGGCGAGGACAAGGGCGATCTCTCTCAACTGGGACAGCTGCCGCTCCGCTCGAGAAGGGTCCACAGCCGGGTCCCCCCCCTGTAGATAGCGGGTGACGCAATACTCCGGAGGGGCGTCCACCACCTCGATTTCGTCGGCCGTCCTCAGGAACGATTCCGGAACGGAGTCGGTCGCAGACTTCCCCCGAATGGCCTCTACCGCCGCCTGCCTCTCTTTGACGTACTGCAGGTTGATGGAGGTGATGACGGAGATGCCGGCCGACAGGAGCTCTTCGACGTCCTGCCACCGCTCAGAGTGCTTGCTGCCGGGGGGGTTCCGGTAGGCCAGGCCATCGATGAGGCAGACCTGGGGATGCCGGCGAAGCACGGCCGGGAGGTCGATGGCGGAGCTTCCCAGATCGGTACGGGGGGCAATGACTTCGAAGCCTTGCAGGAGATCTCTCACATCCGCCGGAGCCGAGGGCTGGGTGGCCGCGACCACGACGTCCTGGCCTCGCTTCTTGCGCCGCCGGCCCTCATCCAGCATCCGGAACGACTTTCCGACCCCCGAGGCGTATCCCAAGAAGACCTTCAGCTTCCCCCGCAGCCGGTGACGCTCTTCCGCCTCTACGCGCTTGAGAAATTGCTCCGGGCTGGGGCGGACATAGTCCCTGTCGGGCATGTCTCGGTAGCCTACCCTCTTTGGACCTCTCTCGGCCACCACCACCGGAACAGCCACCTGACGGCCACCCGACAGCCTTGACGCGGGAGGGAACGGTGGATAGTCTGAGCTGCAAAGTGGACGCCACGCGCACACGTTAAGGCAGAGCCCGCTCCGAACGACATCGGGGACTGAGCCCGTGAAACTCTCCCTCGGGACCACCCTCGGCCCGTACGAGATCGCCGGCCTGCTCGACACCGGCGGTATGGGCGAGGTCTACCGTGCGCGTGACCTGCGCCTGGGCCGTGATGTCGCGGTCAAGATCATCCGGGACGGGGCGAGTGCCCAGTCGGGCATGCTCGAGCGTTTTGAGCTCGAGGCCAAGTTGGCCGGGCGGCTCAACCACCCTAACATCCTCGCTATCCATGACGTAGGAACTCACGACGGTGCGCCGTATCTGGTCATGGAGCTGCTCGAAGGCGAGACCCTCGCGGCCTCCCTCGCCCGGGGGCCGATCCCGCCCCGCAAGGCTCTCGACCTCGCCCTCCAGATCGCGACCGGGCTGGCCGCGGCGCATGCCAAGGGTGTCATCCATCGCGACCTGAAGCCGTCCAACGTCTTCCTGACCAAGGATGGTCAGGTCAAGATCGTCGATTTCGGCCTGGCGGAGCCCCTGCTCTCCACGACTCCCCCCGACAGCTCGATGGCGACGACCTCCCCCGTCCTCGCGAGCCCGGAGCGCGTGATGGGAACCGCCTCCTACATGTCCCCCGAGCAGGTACGGGGTGAGGCCGCGGATCAACGCAGCGATATCTTCTCTTTCGGTGTCGTCCTCTACGAGATGCTGATGGGGCGGCGCGCCTTCCAGGCCCCCAGCGGCGTCGAGACGCTCAGCGCCATCCTGAACACCGAACCGCTGGGCCTGGGCGACGCCTCCGGAATCCTGCAGCCGGGCGTGGAGTCGCTGCTGCGCCACTGTCTCGAGAAGTCGCCGGACGCGCGTTTTCAGTCGGCCCGTGACCTGGCCTTTCACATTTCCTCCCTCGCGGAGGACCCGACGTCGGGCCGCCATCCCCTGATCCCGGGGAACCGGCGACGGCTGACGCCGGCCGCGCTCACCCGCGCCACCATGGCCGCCGCCCTCGTCCTCGCCGCCGCCGCCGCCTACTACGCGGGGGCGCGCGGGGGCCGAAATGCCATCCCTTCTTACCAGCCCCTGACCTTCCGCCGCGGGCTCGTTATCTCCGCCCGCTTCGGCCCCGACAGCCAGACCGTGGTCTACGGGGCGGCCTGGGACGGGCAGCCGGTTCGACTCTTCACCACCCGCCCCGGAAGCCCGGAGTCCACTCGCCTTGACCTCCCGGATTCCGACGTGCTTGCGGTCTCTCGTTCCGGCGAGATGGCTCTCTCCCTCGGCCGGCACTTCACGTTGGGGCTCGAGACGCGGGGCACCCTGGCCCGGGTGCCCCTCTCGGGGGCGGCGCCGCGGGAGATGCTTACGGACGTGGAGTCGGCGGACTGGGCCCCCGACGGCACTGGCCTGGCCGTGATTCATGTCGTGCAGGACCACTACCGCCTCGAGTTCCCGATCGGACGGATTCTCTACGAGACCGGCGGCTGGCTCAGTCACGTGCGCTTCTCGCCGGACGGCCGTGCGATCGCCTTCATCGAGCACTCCGTCCGCAGCGACGATCGGGGCGAGATCTCGGTGACCGACCCCGGGGGCCGCAGCCGACGCCTCCTGTCCGCGGGGTGGTCGAGCGCGAATGGCCTCGCCTGGCGGGAAGACGGCAAGGAGGTTTGGTTCACGGCCTCCGAGGTCGGGCCCCGCTCCGCGCTCTACGGCGTCGACCTCTCGGGGAGGCGACGGCTTCTCACGCGGGCCCCCGGACGCCTCAAGCTGGAGGACGTGCGGGGAGGCCACATCCTCCTGACCGAGGATCGCTTCCGTCTCCAACTCGCCCTGCGCGAAGCAAGGGGGGCGGAGCGTGATCTCTCCTGGCTCGACGGCGGCACCCTCACCGACCTCGCGGACGACGGGAGCGTGGTCGTGTTCAGCGAGCAGGGGGCGGGCGCGGGGGCGCCGTCCGGCTCCGTCTACCTGCGGCGGACAGAGGGCTCCCCTCCCGTCCGGCTTGGCGAAGGCTGGATCGGCGTGCTCTCCCCGGACGGGGCCTGGTGCGCCTCCGTCGTGCTCACGAGCCCACCCTCGCTCGTCTTGCTGCCAACGGGGCCGGGGGAACTACGGACCGTCGAACCGGGTGGCCTTGCCCATTTCGAGGCGTTGGCTTGGTTTCCCGACGGCCGGCGCCTCCTCATTGCGGGGGACGAGCCGGGGCGCGGAGTCAAGATCTACGTCCAGGAGGTGGGTCAGGGACGCCCGCGGCCGATCTCCCGCGAGGGGTTTCATTTCCCCTATGGCTCGCGCCCGATCGCACCGGACGGAAAGCGGATCGCGGCTCTCGACCCTGAGGGTCGCGTGGTGCTCTACCCCGTGGATGGAGGAGACCCGGAAGCGGTGCTGGGCCTCGACCCCGGGGACACCCCCCTACGCTGGGGAGCGGACGGGCGATCCCTCTACGTGACCCGCCGGGGCAGCCTGCCGGCCCGGATCTGGCGTGTCGACCTCGCCCGCGGATCGAAGGGGCTCACGGCAGAACTCTCGCCCTTCGACCGCGCGGGCGTCATGAACCTGATCGCGGCTCAGGTCACCCCCGACGGGCGCACCTTCGCCTACAGCTACTCCAGAACCCTCTCGGACCTTCTCCTCGTCGAAGGCCTGCCGTAGAGGGAGCCGGGATGGAGCGGCCCCGCTCCATCCCGGCGGCAACGCGGGCTCTAGCCGGGGCCGATGCAGGCGGCGGTCTTCTTCTTCTTCTTGGCCGGCTTCTTGGTGGTCTTCTTCTTGGCCGCCTTCTTCTTTTTTGCCATCAGTCCTTCCTTTCATCGATATAGGGGATACCCACGAGCTCTCCGATCCGCAGCTCGCCTTCGCCGTTGATCACGAAATGCGAGGGCGCCAAAGCGGAGGGACGGCGGCGCCCCCGGGTGAGGGGTCGACCCAGCGCGCGGACCACGGCGTGAAAACGCTCCACCACGGCCCGGGTGGGGGCATACTCGCCGAGGGGAACGGCCAAGGCGAGAAAACGCGTGCCCTCCCGGATCACAAGGCCGGCGTCCACGAGCCGTCCCAGGCGGTCCTCGATTTCCTCGACCGTCGCCGCCTCCCGACCCCGTCCACCGGTGGCGTCCGCCAGGCTGCGCAGGTCGACGGCGGCATCGCAAGCCAAATAAAGGAGCCGGTCGAGACCGCTCAGAACCGTGAGGGGCTGGCGGGCCGCTGGCCTCAGGTCCCACGCCAGCAGGCGTCCGCCCGCGTCCACGCTAAAGAGGTCGCTGTCTCCGCGACTGGACGTCCTTGCCCATGCGCGGAGCGCTCGGACGAGTGGGCGCACGTAGTCGTCCACGTTACGAGGCTCCCGGTAGGTAAAGCCGAAGAAATAGGCCAGGTTGGCGCGGGCCTCTCCGCTCAGGGCGGGGTAGAGGAAGTGGTAGGACGGAAGGGGCACCACCTCCTCGAGCCCCAGCCGCTCCGCCTCGAAGAAGTTCGGGCTGAAGCGGTCGAGGCGGAGGTCCGAGAAGCCGATCGGCGGAGCCAGGTGCGCGAGTTTCGGCACCAGGCGCGCCATGCGGGCGTACTCCGCGGGGTCTTCTCCGGGGAAGCCCCAGATGATGTTCCAGTGGGGCTCGACGCCCACCTCCTTGCACCATTTTAGGAGCTGGATGTTCTGGAGACCCGTCACCCCCTTGCGCATGATCTTGAGAACGGAGTCCGAGAAGCTCTCGATCCCGGGCTGGATCCGGCGCACCCCTGCCTGGCGCAGGAGCCGGACCTGGTCCTTCTTGAGGTTGGACTTGGTCTCGTAGAAGAGGTCGACGCCCAGACGCCGCTCGGCGAGGGCGGGGAGGAAATCCTTGAAATAGCCCATGTCCAGGATGTTGTCTGTCACTTGGATGTCACAGCCCGGATGTTCCGCGGCCAGCTGCGCGAGCTCATCGACGGCCCGGCGCGCGGACTTGCTCCGATAAGTCATGCTGGATCCGTTCAGACCGCAGAAGGTGCAGTGGCTCCTCTCGCCCCACCAGCAACCACGGGAGGTCTCGAAGAAGAGGCTCGCCTCCCACTCTCGGGGGTAGCGGCTGGCCCCGAACTGGTCGAAGAAGTCGCTGAAGTCGGGATAGGGCAGGTCGTCCAGGCGAGGAGTCGTGGGCGCGTTCGGGAACGTGCCCCGGCGGAACTCCTCCTCGACCCCCTCTCTGGTCCGAACCCCGGGCAGGCCGGAAAGGGGCCGGGAGGCGAGGGCGCGGCGCGCCAACTCCGGCAGGACGTACTCCCCCTCCCCCGAAACCACCGCGTCCAGGAAGGGAAACTGGCGCACGGCCTCTGCCCCCATGACGCCTTCGCAGTTGGCCCCGCCCATCACAACCATCGTCTCGGGGAGGGCCTGCTTGATGCGCCGGGCTAGAGCCAAGGAAGCCAGGTGTTGCTGAAAGGTGCTCGTGAAGCCCACCAGGGCCGGACGGTCGCGCACGATCTCGGCCAAGCAGGCCTCGAGGAAAGGCGCCACCGCTGCTCGAACGCGGCGGATGCGGCGGGCGCGGGCCGCGGTGACCGGCTTGGCGGAGCCCCGGTAGGTGACGGGATCCGGACGCCGCAGGACCTCCGCCACGTAGCGATCCTCATCCTCCGGGCACGAGGGGAAGAGCGCGCTCGAGAAGATCCACTCGCCGGCGAGCGTGATCAGCGGCGGCCGTCCCTCGGCCGCGATGTCGGAATAGAAAGCCTGGCCGATCCGCTCCGCGAAGTCGAGGGAGAAGTAACGGACGCGCGCGGCCATCCCCTGGGCCGCGAGGCTCGCTTTCAGAAGGCTGAGGGCAAGAGACGGCGAGAAGAGGGGGCCAAAGGGCATCGACACGAGCCACACGCTCCTCAACTCCGTCGCCCTGCTCATGGATTTGTTACATACGATTCTCGACAGGCGTTGCGGCGGTGTCAAGAAAAAATCCCGCCCCAGATCGCCCGCGCGGAGCATCCCAAGCCCCGGTGTTCGCTCATGGCCCTCGATCTTTTCCGGGCTATGATGGCGCCCGGTTCTCGTGCCCACCGTGATGCGACCGAGGGAGCGTCGTCCCGGAGAAGCGGGGTATCGTTGCCGGGTCTGGGATCGGCCCGGGATGGAGTGGCAGGTGCGCGATTTCAGGGCGGGCCGCGGGGAGCGGAGGTCAGGGCCGGGGCGAGCAACGTGGTGGTGCGGCGTCCTCGCGCTCGTTCTGCTCGGGGCGAGGGTAGGGGCCGCGGACGGCTTGACGCTGGAGGAGGCGCTCGCCCAGGCCCAAGCCGCCAATGCCCGGCTTCCGATCGCGGCCCGGGAGGTCGAGGTCTCCCGGCAGAAGGAACGGGAAGCCCGGGCCGAGCGCTGGCTCAAAGTGTCGCTGGAGGGGGACGTGATCTATGCGCCGCCCTCCAGCTATGACGCCACGGTGACGAACCTGGGCGAAGAGCGCTTCCAGGTCATCGGCCGGCAGCCCCTCTATGACGGAGGCGCGCGGCGGGCCGCGGTCCTGCGCGCCCAGGCCGGGACCAGCGCGGCCAGCGCCCGCCATCGCATGGCCGTGAAGGACGTGGATCTCGAGGTGCGGGGGCGCTTCGGCGAGTGTGCGCAGGCGGAGAGCGAGGTCGCCGCGCGGCGGGAGGGGATCGAACGTCTGCAGCGGTACCGCACCTGGCTGCGCAGCCGCCAGGTCTCGGGTCAGGGAGTGGCGGCCGATCTCCTGAAGACCGACGTTCGCCTGGCTTCCGAGGAGGCGGATCTGGCCGGGGCCGAACGCCGTCGTGACGGGGCCCGGCTGGAGCTGAACGACCTCATGGGGCGGGACCCCCAGACGGCGCTTGAGCTGGCCCCGCTTCCGGACCCGGCGCCACCTCTCGGCGCCGAGCCCGAGGCCTGGCGAAAGGCGCCGGAGCTCTTAGAGGCGGAGGCGAACCGCCGGTCGGCAGAGTCCGATCTCCACATCGCCCGCGCGGAGCGAAAGCCAGTGCTCTTCGCCAGCGCCGACGCCGGCCTCTGGGGGTCGGACACCTCCCATCTCCTTCCTCCCGATCTCAAGGCCGCCACCCCCGACGCCGGCTTCGGCGACCGCCTCCGCCGGGACGCCGGCTACTCCTTGAGCGTGACCCTCTCATGGCCGCTATGGGATCTCGGCGGTCGCCGTGCCCGCCTCGCCCAGGCCGAGCTCGCCTTGAGCCAGGCCAGTGGGCAGGAGGAAGTGCAACGGCGCCAGGCGCGGCTCCAGTGGGAACAGGCCCGCGTGGCCATCGCCGGGGCCTACCGGGAAATCCTGATCCTGTCCCGGGCCCTTCCCGACGCCCGGGACTCCTATCTCGAAGCGGAGAGCCGATACCGGGGTGGGGCCGCCTCCTCGCTCGAGGTGCTGGAGGCCCACACTGCGTCCGTGGACGCAGCGGTGCGTCTCTCCGAAGCCATGCTGCGCTACCGGATGGCGGAGGCCCTGGCCATCCGCTGGGGTACCCCATGAGGCGGTGGGCCCTCGCTCTGGCCTGGCTTGGCTTCACGACCGCCTGTCAGCGTACCCCCGCGACGGAGGCCGAGAAACCCGGCCCGGAGGGGGGCTCGGGGGCCACGCCCGTCCATGTGGTCGGGGTCGCCCGCGCCACGTTGCCGCACGTCGTCACCGGACCCGGGCGAACGCTGGCCCTGGTCCAGCAGAAGGTGCGGGCCCCCTTCACGGGGACGCTCCTCGAGCTTCTCGTAACCGACGGCGACCCCGTCCGCCGCGAACAGATCGTGGGCCGGATCGTCTCCCGCGAGAGCGAAGCCGCCCTCACCGGCGCACGCCAGATGAAGGCGGAGGCCCAAACCCCGAGAGAGAAGGAGGACGCCGAGCGCGCGCTGGCCCTGGCGGAGGCCAGGCTGGTGCGCGCGCCTCTCCTGGGCGCGGCGGAGGGCGTCGTCCTCTCCCACGCGGCCAGCGCCGGCGACCGGGTCTCCGAGGACCAGGAGATCCTCACCATCTCGGCCGCGGACTCCCTGGTCTTCCAGGCCGACATCACCCAGGCGGACCTGCCCCTCATTCACGCCGGCCAAGGGGCGGAGGTCGTGGTGCCCGGGCGCCCGCGGAGCCTGACCGGGCTCGTCCACGGCGTATTGGCCGCCGCCATCGCGAGCGACCTCACCGTGCCCGTGCGCATCGACCTCGTACCCCTCCCCCCGCGCCTCCCCGTGGGGCTCTTCGGGACCGCCCGCATCACCGTGGGCGAGCGACGCAACGTGCCCGTGGTTCCGCCCGCCGCGGTCCTGCGCGACGACGTCAGCGGGCTGTCGCGGATCGCGAGCGTGAGCCAGGAGGGGCGCGTGCATTGGATCGCGGTCACCACCGGCCTCGTGGATGGTGAGCGGGTGGAGATCCTCTCCCCCGAGCTGGGCGCGGAAGAGCGGGTGATCGTCTCCGGCCAGGTCGGCCTCCCGGAGGGCAGTCCCGTCGACGTCCAGCCATGACGCTTCTTCGGCGCAGCCACCAGCGGGCCACCGCCATCTTCCTGCTCGTGGCGATCCTGGCCGCGGCCGGCCTTTTTCTGGCCCTCGACCTCCCCTCCTCCATCTTCCCCTCCGTCACTTTCCCCCTCGTCAAGGTCATCGCGGATGTGGGAGAGGAACCCGCGGCCCGGATGATGCCCACGGTTACGCGCCGCCTCGAGGAGGCGATCCACCGCGTGGTGGGGGTGCGGCGCGTGCTCTCCACGACCTCGCGGGGCTCGACCGAGATCGCGGCCGAGTTCTTCTGGGGCACCGACATGCAGGTCGCGCTGCAGCGGGTGCAAGCCGAGGTGCAGCGGATCCGCCCCGATCTCCCCGCGGACGCGCGGATCGACGTGGAGTGGATGAACACCTCGGTCTTCCCGGTTCTCGGCTACGCCCTCACCTCCGACTCCCGTGCCGGGGCCGAGCTGTGGGATCTGGCCGAGTTTGGTCTCAAGCCCCGCCTGATCCGGATTCCCGGGGTCTCCCAGGTGCAGATCCAGGGCGGGCGCCGGCGCGAGTTCCAGGTCCGACTCGATGCGCAGGGCCTGGCCGGGCGCAAGCTATCCCCCGCGGACGTGGTGGATGCCATCCGAAAGAACAACCAGATCCAGTCCGCGGGACTCATCGAGCAAAACCATGAGCTTTACCTGTCCCTGGTGGACGGTCGCGCGCGGGGCCTGGCCACGCTCTCCCAGATTGCGATCCCCGTGCCCGGGGGCGGGGTCCCCGTCCGCCTCGGTGATCTCGGCTCCATAGCGGCCGGGGAGGCCGTCTCCTATATCCGCACCACGGCCAATGGGCGTCCGGCCGTACTCATCAACATCATCCAGCAACCCTCTGCGAACACCCTGACCATCGCCCAGGGGGTGGCCGACCTGGTGAAGGCCCACCCTGAGCTTCTGCCCCCCGACGTCCACTGGAGCACGTTCTACGACCAGGCCGAGTTCATCCAGAGCTCGGTCCACGGCGTTCGGGAGGCGATCCTCATCGGGGTGGCTCTGGCCGCCCTGGTGCTCTTCTTCTTCCTGCGCGACCTGCGGGTAACCCTGGTGGCGGTGGCCACCATCCCCCTCGCGGTGGCGCTGGTTCTCCTGGGGCTGGCCGTGTGCGGCCAGACCGTGAACCTCATGACCCTGGGTGGCATCGCGGCCGCCATCGGACTCGTGGCCGACGACGCCATCGTCGTGGTCGAGAACATCCACCGCCATCGCGAGACGGGCGCCTCTCCCGACCCCGCCCAATCGGGCACGGCCGAGATTCTGCCCCCCCTCATTGGCTCGAGCCTCTCCACCATCGTCGTCTTCCTTCCCTTCGCCCTCCTGGCCGGCGTGGCCGGAGCCTTCTTCCGTCCCTTGGCTCTGACCATGTCGCTGGCCCTGCTGGTCTCCTTCCTGTTGTCCGCCTTCGTGGTGCCGGTTGCGGCCCGGGTCCTCGAGCGTCGAGGCGGGCGGGAGCCGGTGCCCTCCACCCCCTCTCGCTTCGCCCGCCTCGTCCAGTTCCTCCTGCGCCACGCCTCCGTAGCGGCGGTCTTGGTTCTAGTGCTGCTGGCGGGGGGTGCTGTCCTCTACACCCGCATGGGAACCGACTTCCTGCCCGCGATGGACGAAGGCTCGATCATCCTCGATTACTGGACACCGCCCGGGACCGCGCTCACTGACACCGACGCCATGCTCAACGAAGCGGAGAAGATCATCCTCTCCATCCCCGACGTGGAGGGGTACTCCCGACGAACCGGGACCCAGCTCGGCTTCTTCATCACCGAGCCCAATCGCGGGGACTACATCATCCGCCTCAAGCCCAGATCCGGCCGCCGGGGCGTGGACGCCGTGACCGACGACCTGCGCCAGCGGATCCACGCCGCCGAGCCCGCTATCCGCACGGACTTCGGCCAGCTCCTGGAGGACAACATAGGAGATCTGACCGGCGGCGTTCCCCAGCCGATCGACATAAAGGTCTTCGGCGAGGACCAGGCCACCCTCCAGGAGAAGGCACGGCGCGTGGCCGAGATCGTTCGGGGAGTCCAGGGGGTGGAGGACGTGTTCGACGGGATTGTGATTGCCGGACCCGCCCTCCAGGTCCGGGCCCGCCCGCTGGAGTTGGCCCGTCACGGCCTCACCACGGAGGACCTGCACGAAGCCATCCAGCCCGCGCTGGTGGGGACGGTGGCGGGAGACCTGCTGATCGGAGAGCGCGTCTACGACATCCGCGTCTTCCAGCGTCCGGAGTCCGGTTTGCAGAGCCTGCGGGTCCGCTCGCCCTCCGGCGCGTTGCTCCCCCTGGAGACGCTCGCCTCTCTCGAGACCGGCCCTCCCGAAGCCGAGATCAGTAGAGACAGCCTCCGAACCTACGTGGGCGTGACGGCCCGGCTCTCGGGTCGCAGCCTGGGGAACACCGTGGATGAGATTCGCCGCAAGCTCCAAGCCAGCCTCCCCCTGCCCCCCGGCATGTCGATCGAGTTTGGGGGCCAGTACGAGCAGCAGCAGTCCTCGTTCAAGGGGCTCCTGGGCGTGCTGGTGGCGGGTCTGCTCCTGGTGGCCGTGATTCTGCTCTTCGAGTTTGGAGACTGGCGGGCGCCCCTCCTGACCTCGCTGATGTCGATCACCGTCCTCACCGGCGTCTTCGGGGCCCTGATGGCCACGGGCATGACGCTGAACATCTCCAGTTTCGTAGGGGCGATCATGATGGTGGGTATCGTGGGAGAGAACGCGATCTTCGTGATCCACGAGGCGCGCCAGGGCCTCCGGCGAGGAGACACGGTGCCCGAGGCGTGGGCGGCGGCCGCCCGGCACCGAGCACGACCGGTGGCGATGACGGTACTGGCCACGGGCTTCGCCCTCGCCCCCTTGGCCGTGGCCCTGGGCCAGGGGTCACAGCTGCAGCAGCCCCTGGCCATCGGGGTCATCGGCGGGTTCCTGCTCTCCGGCCCGATCGTTCTGCTCGTGCTCCCCGCGCTCTATTGCTGGCTGGATCCCCGGGGGCGTCTCGGGACTCCATCCGCGGCCGTGGGCGCGGACATCCCTCCGTCCGGCTAGCTCGCCCCCCTTGCCGGGGCGGGGTCCGGTCCCCTCCCCCCTATTTGCACTCCGCCACGACGTACCCGAGGCTGAGCAGGTTTTCGCACAGCTCCCGCGTGGGCTTCACGGCCACCGCTCCCGCCCCGCGCCGCTGACCGAGGCGGACGATCCAGTGCTGCAGCTCCTGGCGGTAGTAGGCGGCGCGCACGGGCTGCTGGGCCCCGATGTCGCGGGTCTCGCCCGCGTCCGCTCCCCGCTCGTACAGGGCCTCCTCCCCGGTGCGCGTGTCGTAGAGGAAGGCGAAGCGCGGATCGCGGATCGCGTAGCGTGGGCGGTCCCAGACGGAGCGGGAGAGGACGAGGGGTTTGCCGGGCGCCCCCTCCAGAACCGGGAGCAGGCTCTGGCCCTGGAAGGCTTGCTCGGATCCTCCCCCGCCGAGCACGCCGAAGACGTCGGCGATGGTGGGCGCGAGGTCGAGGAGGTCCACGAAGACAGGGATACGCCGCCCCCTTGGGCCGCGGCCCCCGGGGAAGCGCACGATGAGGGGCACATGGACGCTCTCGTCGTATACCTGCACGTTGTGGCCGATCCAGCCGTGCTCCTGGAGGCCCTCCCCGTGGTCCGCGGCCACGATCACCACCGTCCGCTCCCAGAGCCCTTCCGCCTCCAGCGCCTTCCGCAACGCTCCCACCTCCTGATCCGCGAAGGCCAGGTTGCCGTCGTAGAGCCGCACCAGGTGCTCTCGCTCCGCGGGGGTGAAAGCGCGCCGACCTTGATTGATGTCCGTGATCCAGCGGATGTCACGGCGGACTTGGGGGGGAATGGGGCCCTCGGGGCCGAACCGGGTGTCGAAAGGAGGCGGGGGGTCGTACGGGAAATGGGGCTCCCTAAAATGGAGGTAGGCGAAGAATCGGGAGTCCCGGTGGGCGGCCAGGAAGGGCGGCACCGCCCGTCGGAACACCTCCGCGCCACTGCCCAGATCCCGGAACACTTCGTGGAACTCGGAGAAGCCCCGGTCGAAGCCGAAGCCCGCCCCCGCCACGGCGTTGGCCACGAAAGCGGCGCTGAAGATTCCCCGGGCGGACAGCAGCTCGGCCAGGGTCAGCCGGTCCTGGGGCAAGCGGGCGGAGAAGGACACCTCGCTGTGATGCCGGTCCGGGTATTGCGACGTCCAGACCGAAGCCATGGCGCCCAGCGTGTAGGCGGCGGGGGTGAAGGCGTTCTCGAAGACGGTCCCTTCGGACGCGATGCGGTCGATCTCGGGCGTGGTGGGTCGGGCGTAGCCGTAGGCCCCGAACTCGCGGGCCCGCGCGGCATCCAGGATCACGAGGAGGACATTGCAGCCGGCCAGCGACCGGCGGAGGGACTCGGCCCCGCCCCCCTCTTCGCTCGAGGGGGGGGCCTTCGCCAGCAGCGAGTCCGCTTGGCCTCGGCCGAGCACGCGCGGCGCACGCCACACTCCCCAGGCGAACCGCTCGGCGGGGGCGGGTCCGACCTGCAACCCGAGGCGCACGATGTCCCCCGGGGCCCCGGGGAGACCCAGTACGACCTCCCGGGCCCTCGGTTCGCGGGCCGAGATCACCCGGCTCCAGATCACCCTCTCCCTCCCCCCTTGTTCCTGGTCCTCGAAGGTGACCTTGAAGGAGGCCGCCCCCGCGGCCGCCCGCGCCCCCGGGTGCAGGTCGGGGGTGAACCGCAGTTCCGCCGCCGGGGGCAAGCGGATGGCGAAGCGGACCAGGCTCGGGCCGACGAGGGTCAAGGAGGGCGCGCCCTGGACGAGGGTGACGGAGAAGGGCCGCGGGGCATCACGGCCGAGCAGGTCCTCGAGCGTCGGGTCGCCGGCCCGGCCCACGGTCAGGCTGTAGAAAGCGGCGGCAAGCTGCCGCCGGTCGGCGTTTCTGGGGTCGGCGGCGGAAGGGGATCCGGTGGCGGCGAACAGGAAGCCCAGGCGGTTCTCACCGATGCGCTGGGCCTCCGCGGGCAGGGCAACCCGATAGCGGTAGCGCTCGTCGTTCAGGATCAGGCGCCCCACCGGCTTTCCGTTCAGCCGGACCTCCGCGCTCTGCGCCTTCAGTCCCCGGTAAGGGGCGAGGTCCAGAATGGCCTCCCGGGGGAACGCCTCCCGCCATTGGAAAGCAATCTCGGCCTCCCCCTTGGCCCAGAGGAACGTCTCTCCCCCGCCTCCCGCCTCCCGGTAGAAGCCCTCCGCTTCCTGCGGCCCCGCCCCCGGCGTTCCGAAGAGCAGCACCTCTCGGGCCGACCAGCGCTCGGCCACCCCCGTACGCTCGGCCAGATCGTAGGCCACCCGCTTGGGGCTGAAGGGACAGCCGATGAGGAAGGCGAGGAGGGGCGCGGCCAGGGCCGCGCGCGAAAAGCGGCGGATCACTTCACCTTGGTCCCGGGGGCCACGTCGGCGTCGAACGTGCAGAGCACGGCCCGGCCGTCCAGGGAGGCGGCCAGGACCATGCCGTTGGACTCGACGCCCATCAGCCGGGCCGGCTTCAGGTTAGTGACCAGGACCACCTTCTTGCCCACGAGCGCCGCCGGCTCGTAGCTCTCCGCGATGCCCGCCACCACCTGACGGGTCTCGCCCCCGAGATCCACTTGGAGTCTCACGAGCTTCTTCGAGCCCGCGATTCTCTCCGCTTCCTTGACCTCGGCCGCGCGCAGCTCGACCTTGGCGAAGTCGGTGATATCGATCTTGTCTCCCGGGAGGGGGAGGTTGGGGTCGGGCGGGGGGGTCACGGACACGGTCTCCTCCTTGTTCGTCTTCTTGTCGAGGCGTGGGAAAAGGGGCTCGATGGGGCCGAGCGGGGAGCCCGCGGCGAGCAGACCCCAGGAGGCCAGGTCCTCTGGCCCGGGCTGCCGATCGAGGCCCAGCATGCGGAAAATCCGGCCCGCCGCGCGGGGGATGACGGGAGATGCGCAGACGGCGACCACGCGGATGGCCTCCAGGAGGCGGTAGAGGAAGGCCTCGAGGTCGCGGCGGCGGGACGGATCCTTGGCCATCTCCCAGGGAGACTGCTGGACTATCGCCTGGTTGAGCTGCGACACCCAGCTCCAGACTTCGGACAGTGCCCCCGCGAAGTCGAGTGCTTCGTAGCCGTCCAGGACCTTCCTTCGTAGTCCGGGCGTGGCCGCGTCGAGGGGGGGATCATCCTCGAAGAGCTCCCCTATTCCCTGGGCGAGCGCGACCCGGGGTTCCCCGGGGATCGGATGGCGATTGACCGGCTTCGCGGGTACTCGGCCCCCGCAATACCGCTCGACCATGGTCAGGGCCCGCGAGACCAGGTTCCCGAGGTCGTTGGCCAGATCCGCGTTGTACCGGCTCAGGAAGGCCGCGTCCGTGAAGTCCCAGTCCTGGCCGAACGAGCCCTCGCGCAGCAGGAAATAGCGCACCGGGTCGGGGCCGTTCTGGTCCACCAGGGCCTCGGGGTCGATGACGTTGCCCGTCGTCTTGCTGAGCTTCCTCCCGTTCTTGGTCAAAAAGCCGTGGGCGAAGATCCGGTTGGGCGGGGGGAGGCCGGCCGCATGAAGCATGGCCGGCCAGTACAGGCAGTGGAAGCGGATGATCTCTTTCCCCACCAGGTGGAAGCGCTCGCCTTTGCCCTCCCAGTACCTTACGTAGTTCTCCCGCCGCGCGGGCTCCTCCTCCCCGAAGCCCAGGGCGGTGATGTAGTTGGCCAGGGCATCCATCCAGACGTAGAAGACGTGGCCGGGCTCGTCGGGCACCGGGATTCCCCACTTCACCCGCGCGCGGCTGATGCTGACGTCCTGGAGTCCCTGCCGGATGACGGAGAGCACCTCGTTGCGCCGGCCCGCGGGATCGATGTGCAGGCGCGGTTTCTCGCCCTCGATCATCTGCTGGAGCCAGCCCTCATAGGCGGAGAGCCGGAAGAACCAGTTCTCCTCCTCCGTCCATTCGCAGGGTAGCTCGTGGATCGGACAGACGTTTCCCGGCTGCTTCAGCTCGTCCTCGGTCTTGAAGTCCTCGCAGCGGGGGCAGTACCAGCCCGCGTACTTGCCCTTATAGACGGCGTCGCGACCGTCGGGGCCCTTCGCCTTGCGGAGCGCGGCCCACAGTTTGAGGAAGCCCCGCTTGTGAATGGAGTCGGTGGTTCGGATGAAGTCGTCGTATTCGATGTCCAGGCGCTTCCAGAGGGCCTTGAACCGCCCGGCGATGATGTTGCAATAGTCCTGGGTGGGCAGCCCCTTCTCGCGGGCGATGCGCTCGATGTTCTGGCCGTGCTCGTCGGTCCCGGTGAGAAAGAACGCGTCGAGATCGCGGAGGCGGCGGGCCCTGGTGACGGCGTCGGCTGCGATCGTCGTATAGGCGTGGCCCACGTGGGGCACGTCGTTGACGTAGTAGATCGGGGTAGTCACGTAGTACGAGCTCATGAAGACCTCGGGCTCCCGCCCCGGTAGGCGGCCAAGGCCGCCGCCCAGACCTCCTTCAGGGGCACCTCCCCCGCCCGGGCCGCCCGCTGGCAGTCCTCGAACTCGGGCTGGGCGTTGTAGACCCTCCCCCCGCGGCGACCCACCTTGACGCCGATCGCTCCGTAGGGCGTGCTCACGGACACGACCTCACGGTCGAGTACCGTCCGCTCCCAGGCCTGGCGGCGTACGCCCAAAGTGGTCGTCTCCGCGAAGAGGATCTCCTCCAGGGCCTCCCGCCGCTCGGGATCGGCGAGGACGGTCACGAGGATACCCGGGCGGCCCTTCTTCATCTGGATGGGCGTGAAGTAGACATCCAGGGCTCCCCCGCCCAGGAGCCGCTCCCCCAGCGGGCCCAAGAGCTGGGGCGACATGTCGTCGATCTCCGTCTCCAGCACCAGGACGAGGTCCGCCGTCGCCCCCGCTCCCTCCTCCCCCACCAGGAGCCGCAGGACATTGGGCCGCCCGGGGGTCTCGCGGGACCCGGCGCCGTGGCCGATCCCCGAGGGCCTCATGAGGGGCAGAGGTCCGTAGGCGCTCGCGTAGTCCGTGACGAGGAGGGCGCCGGTGGGCGTGAGCAGCTCCCCCTCTCCCGCCCCGTAGACAGGAACGCCTTTGAGGAGGTGAGCGGTGGCGGGGGGCGGGACGGGAAAGGTGCCGTGGGACATCGTGACCGAGCCCGTGCCCACATTCAGGGGCGAGGACAGGTAGCGGTCGGCCCGCAGCCAGGCCAGGCCGACGACCCCGCCCACGATGTCCACGATCGAGTCGATGGCGCCTATCTCGTGAAAGTGGACCTTTTCGGGCTCCGTACCGTGGACGGTCGCTTCCGCCGTGGCCAGCCGGCGAAAGAGGCCGGCCGCGCGCTCCTTCACCGCCCCTTCGAGGTCACTCCGCTCGATGAGACCAAGAATCTCCCGCAGGCCGCGATGGCCGGATCCCGCCGGCGCCTCAACGCGCACCTCCACCTTGGTGGCATGCAGCCCCGCGCGGTGGACGCGGTGCGCCTCGACCCCATAGCCCGCGAGGGGGACCCGGGCCAGCTCGGCGCGCAGCCGATCCAAGGGCAGCCCCAGGTCCACGAGCGCTCCCAGCAACATGTCACCGGAGGCCCCGGATGCACAATCGAAGTAGACGATTCGGCTCATCTCCTCCCGCGCCTCCGTCCGCGGACCGCGTCCCCCCGGCTCACCCTCTTCACGCCGCCGCCCTCACAGCGCTCCTCTTTCCTTCAAGCTCACGAAGCGGCCCGCTCCCAGGACCAAGTGGTCGAGAACCTCTATTCCCATGAGCTCGCCTGCCGCGCTCAGGCGGCGGGTCAGGGCCACATCCTCGGTCGACGGCTCGGGGTCGCCCGAGGGATGGTTGTGGAAAAGGATGAGCGCCGCGGCCCGCGCCAAAATCGCCTCCTGGAAGACCTCGCGGGGGTGGACCAGGCTGGAGGTGAGGCACCCTACCGAGATCACGGCCTCCCGCTTCAGCTTGTGGCGCACGTCCAGGGCCAGGAGCCCGAAGGTCTCCACGGGGCGGGTGCCATAGCGCGGCAGCAGGTAGCGCGCCGAATCCTCTGGCGTGCGGAACGCCGGCCCCGGCGAGCGACCGTCGCTGGCGAGGCGAGCCCCCAGCTCGAAGGCGGCGAGCACGCGGGCCGCCTTGGCCCGGCCCAGGCCGCGCGCTCGCTCCAGCTCCCCCAGCGAGCGTGAGGCCAGCTCATGAAGTCCCGCCCCCAGGACGCCGTCCGCAAGGTCGAGGGCGGAGGCCCCCCGCGACCCCGTGCTGACCAGAAGGGCCAGGAGCTCCCGGCTCGACAGGGCCGAGGCGCCGTGGCGCGCTAGCCGTTCCCGCGGACGTTCTTCCGGGGGCAGGTCCTTCAGCCGCCGCGGGCCCGACTCCGTATCCGCCCCCTCGCTCATCGCCGTCCTTCCCTGCCCCGAGGCCCGGAAAGCGTCCCCCCTCGGTGTCGCATTCTCGCCCAGGCCCAAAAGGTCGATGTTAGGCCGCCCCTCTCCCCCATTCAAGCAGAGACCGGCGCTTCGGAGATAATGCCAGCCTCATGGGCGCACCCAGGTCCGATCGCTCCCCCGACGCGCTTCCCGGCCTCTGGGCTCTGGCCGTGGCCGTCGCGGGGACGGTCGCCATGTGGAAAGGGATGGTTTACGGGCGAGGTCTGGGCCTCGACCTCCGTCAAACGCTCCTCGTTGGCGAGCTGCTTCTCGTGGGCCCGGGGCTCTTGGCCTTGGCCTTAGCCCGCCTGCCCCTCGTCGCCTCTCTCCACCTGAACCCCGGGGGTCGCCGGACGACGCTTCTCGCCGTTGCCGGCGGGGGCGTTTTCTGGGGCACGAGCTACGGCCTGCTCGAGCTGCAGAACGCCTTCTGGCCTCCCGCCCCCGGCTACCTTGAAGGCTTCCGGCGACTGCTCGAGGCCCTCCGGCCCACGGGACCCCTCGATTGGGCCTTCTCCCTGGCCGCGATTGCGGTAGCCCCCGCCGTGGCCGAGGAGGTGCTGAGCCGCGGCATCGTCCTCCCTTCCCTCCGCGGGCCCCTCGGGGATGGCGGCGCGGTGGCGGCCTCCGCGGTGGTCTTCGGCCTCATGCACCTCGATCCCTACCGCCTCCCCTTCACCGTCATGATGGGCCTCGCCTTGGGCACCCTGCGCGTGCGGACCGGCTCGCTCGTCCCCGGGATCCTCGCCCACGCCACCCTCAATGCCCTGACCTTCACCGCCGCCCCCTTTCTGGACGACGCGGCCCAGGCGGTCCCCGACCCGCGCCCGCTCCTGGGCGCGGCCGTGCTCCTCGTGGGGGGCGCCCTCTCCGTACTCTTGATTACCCGCTTTCCGTTGACTCCGACCCAGCCCCCGCCTAAACTCTCGCCATGAAGAGATCGGCTCGCGTGATTCTCCTCGTCTGCCTCGGGTGCTGGCCCGCCCTGTGGCCGCTACGGGCGGGCGAGCCCGGCCGGGTGATGGTGGCCACGGAGGCGGGGACCCGCAGCATCGCCCCCCACGCGGCCGCCCACCGCGCGGGGACCTTTGTCCCGGGCGAGCTCATCGTGCAGTTTCGCGAGGGCACCGACGACGGGGTGGTAGAGCGGACGCTGCGCGACGCGGGGGGGGCGCGGGCCCGGCGGGCCTTCCGGGGGCAACGCTACCTGGTGAACGTGGATCCCAGCCTGAGCTTGTCCCGAGCCATGGAGACCCTGCGCGCGCGGGCGGAGGTCGACTACGTGGAGCGCAACGCGGTGATCCGCAAGGCCCAGGCGTCCACCTTCACCCCCAACGATCCGCGCTTCCCCATCCAATGGAACTTCAAGATGATCGGGGCCGAGCGCATGTGGGCCATCCAGAAGGGGAGCCCGTCGGTCGCGGTCGCGGTCGTGGACACCGGGATCGCCTTCGAGGACTATAACGATCCCGTCACCGGCCAGGTCTTCCGGAAAGCCCCCGATTGGTCCTGCCGAGGGGCGGCGGGGTGCAACGACACCGTCTTCCTGCAAGGCCACGACTTCATCAACAACGACGACCACGCCAACGACGACGACCAGGACTCTCACGGCACCCACGTGGCCTCAACGATCGCGGAGAGCACCAACAACGCCTTCAGCTTCACCGGCCTCGCCTTCGGCTGCGCCCTCATGCCCGTCAAGGTGCTGGACGAGACCGGCAGCGGCACCGTTTTCTCGGTGGCGAACGGGATCGACTACGCGGCGAACTTCAGCCAAAACGGCACGAACCCGGTCAAGGTCATCAACATGAGCCTGGGCAGCCCCGACTCCAGCACGACCATCCAGCGCTCGGTGGATGCGGCCTTCGCCAAGGGGATCGTGATCGTGGCCGCGGCCGGCAACGAGAGCAAGGGCTCCATCGACTATCCGGCCGCCCTCCCCAACGTTATTGCCGTGGGGGCGCTCGACGCCCGCAAACAGACGGCTTTCTACTCCAACTTTGGCCCCCAGCTCAGCGTGGTCGCCCCCGGCGGCGACTGCGACCGCAACGACTCCGGCAACGCCTTCGGCGCGGACTGCGTCTGGCAGCAAGGGATGAATCCGGACGAGGTGGCCCTCGGCCACTACGACCAGTTCCTGAGCCTGGGCCTGGCGGGGACGAGCCAGGCCACCCCCCACGTATCGGCCCTGGCCGCCCTCCTCATCTCGCAAGGAATCACCGATCCCTCGGCCGTGCGGGCCGCCATCGAGCAGACGGCGGAGCGGCTGGGCGGCGCGAGCCCGGGCGGCCGCAACGACACTTACGGAAACGGTCTCATTCGGCCCGACGCCGCCCTGGCGGGTCTCGGCTTCAACCAGGGCCCCAACTAGGGCGGGAGCGGAAGACCAATGACACTCGAGCGAGCGATCGTGGCCGTGGCGTCCTTCGGCCTCCTCTCCGCCATTGCGGCGCCGGCCCGCGCCCAGGGGCTCGCGTTGGACGGGCAGGTCGGCTACTACAGCCTGAGCAGCGCCAGCAAGTCGGCGAACGCGGTCTTCGGCTCCGCGGGGGGAGCCACCTACGGGGGCAGCCTCAGTTACGCCTTCGATAGCGGCTTCTACCTGGAAGGGGGAGCCCGCTACTTCAGCAAGACCGGGCAGCGGGTCTTCCTGGCCAGCCCGAGCGGACCCGTCTTCCCCCTCGGCTTCCCCTTGAAGATGCGGCTGGTGCCCATCTTCTTCAACGTCGGCTTCCGCTTCGGGGGGCGGGGCCCCATTGTTCCCTACGTGGCGGTGGGGGGCAGCGTCACCTCCTTCCACGAGGAGAGCACGGTCGCGGGAATCACCGACTCGCAGGACTCGACCAAGGGGGGCGGCCAGGTGCTGGCCGGTCTCGAGTTCGGCAAGGGCCACCTTCGCTTGGCGGGGGAAGCCGGCTACGCCTTCGTGCCCAACACGGTGGGCATCGCGGGGGTATCCAAGGTCTACGGCGAGAAGGACCTCGGCGGCTTCTCCGTGGTGGGCAAGCTCATCTTGGGCTTCTCCAGCCGGAGGTGACCGCCTAGTCCTCGCCGCCTTTCTCGCGCAGGCCCATCTCCTCGAGGGTGGCCGCGTCCTCGCGCCAGCCCTCCTGGACCTTCACGAACAGCCCCAGGAAGACCCGGGTTCCCAGGAACGCTTCGATCTGGAGGCGGGCCTCCGTCCCCACCGCTTTCAGCATGGCCCCCCCCCGCCCGATGAGGATCCCCTTCTGGCCCTCCCGCTCCACCAGGATTTGGGCCTGGATGCGGACGAGCCCCTCCTCCTCCTGGAAGGACTCCAGGAGCACCCCCGTGGAGTAGGGGATCTCCTCGCGCGTGTGGTGGAGGATCCGCTCCCGGATCATCTCCGCCACGAAGAAGCGCTCGGGCTGGTCGGTGAGGAAGTCCTCGGGGTAGAGCCGCTCTCCTTCGGGGAGGTGGTCGAGCAGCAGCCCGGTGAGGCGCTCCACGTTGTCCCCCGTGCGCGCGGAGATCGGCACCACCGCCGCGAAGTCCAGGAGGCCGCGGTAGGCCTCGATGACGGGCAGGATCCGCGCCTTGGCCACGGTGTCGATCTTGTTGATGCCGAGGAACACGGGGCGGCCGGCCTTCTTCAGCAGATCCCGGACGTAGCGATCCCCGGGGCCATAGGGCTCCCCCACCTCCACCAACCAGAGGGCCACGTCCCCTTGACCCAGGCTCCGCACCGCCGTGCTCACCATGCGCCGGTTCATTTGGTGCATGGGCTTGTGGATGCCGGGGGTGTCGAAGAGAACGATCTGGCCGCCCGGCCGGTTGACCACGGCCAGGATACGGTTGCGCGTGGTCTGGGGCTTGTCGGAGACGATGGCGACCTTCTGACCGACCAGGAGGTTCACGAGGGTGGACTTGCCCACGTTGGGGCGCCCCAGCACGGTCACGAAGCCCGAGCGGAAGGAGGGACCCGCCTCGCTCACGCGGGGACCGGCGCCGGCATGCGCCGGAAGCGGACGCGGTTGACGCGCTTCTTCTCCGCGTCCACGACTTCCAGCACGAAGCCTCGAAACTCCGCCTGTTCCCCCGCGCGGGGGATGCGCCCGAAGACGTTGGCCACGAGGCCGCCCACGGTGCCGATGTCCTCTTCCTCGGCCAGCGGCGTCTCCAGCGCCTGCTCCAGCCGGCTCAGGCTCACCCGTCCCGCTACCAGCACCGAGCCGTCCGGCTCCACCGTGATGGGGTCGGTCTCCACGTCGAACCGATCCTTGATCTCCCCCACCAGCTCCTCGACGATGTCCTCCACCGAGACCAGCCCGGCCGTGCCTCCGTACTCGTCGATGACCACCGCGAAGGTCGTGCGCTGGGCCTGCATCTCCTTGAGCAACTCCGCGATCCGCTTGGTCTCGGGAACGAGGAACACGGGGCGGGCCAGCGAGCGCAGGGACTCCCCGGGGTCCCCCTCGTGGTCCATGAGGTCGCGGACCTCGGCCACCCCCACGATGTCGTCCAGGTTCTCGCCGTAGACGAGGATGCGGCTGTACTTGGTCTCCCGCATGACCCGCCGGAGGTCGGCCACCGTCCCCCCCGCCGCCACCGCCACCATGTCCGGCCGGGGGGTCATCACGTCCCGCACCTGGGTTTCCGAGAAGCGGGCCAGGGAGTCGGCGAGCCGGCCTTCGTCCGGGTCGAGCACGGGCGGGGGTGGGACCTCGGGCACCCCCGTTCCCCCCGCCGCCTCGCCCTCGGAGTCGGGGAGGGCCCGCTTGCGCAGCGCGGCCACTAGCGGAGAGAGGGCCTGGGCGTACAGATGGAAGGCGGGCAAGAGGAGGAGCAGGGAGCGCTCGGGGTTGCGGCGGACGAGGGCGTAGGGGACGCTCAGGCGGAAGACGAGCAAGTAGGCCACCATGGCGGCGAAGGCCACCAGCATCGCCCAATGCGCGAGGTGCTCGAGGAAGAGGGAGGTGATGACCACCGTCATCCCCACATGCGCGGTGTAGGTGCCCATGTGGATGGGCATGAGCAGGGTGGGCGGGTCGTCCAAATACCGGTTGGCCAGCTCGGCCCGTGTGTTGTGAAGGGCCACGTGGGCCAAGCGGCGCCGCTTGAGCAGGTAGAAAGCGGCCTCCACCGAGGCCAGGGCGAGGGAGGCCAGGGATAGGAGGACGAGCAGGAAGACGTCGAGCCAGATCACGCCGAGCCCACCAGCCGCCGCCGCAAGCGCTCCTCCAGCCGGTCCATGGTTCCGTCGTCGGTCTCGTGGTCGTAGCCGAGCAGATGCAGGAAGCCGTGGAGGGCGAGGATGTCGAGCTCCTGGGCCAGACGGCGCCCCTCCCCGCGCGCGTTCCGCTCCGCCGTCTTCACGCTGATCACGATGTCACCCAGGCCCTCGCGTCCCCCCGACCCCGTGAAGGAGAGCACGTCCGTGGGCCGGTCGCGACGGCGGTATTCTCGGTTCAGCCGCCGCAGGGTGCCGTCCCCGGCCAGGACCAGGGTCACCTCCCCGGAGACGCGCAGGACGGCCGCGGCCCCCACCAGGACGCGCCGCAAGCGCCCCGCGTCCACCCGGCGCCGCCGCTGCCGGTCAATGAGAACGACACCCAGGGACGACCTCCCCCCGCGGGCCATGCCCTTCCCTACTTGGAGGGGGCCTGGGCCGCCCCGTAAGCCTCGTAGGCCCTGATGATCGCCTGCACCAGCTTGTGGCGCACCACGTCCTTCTCGTCGAAGTACGAGAATGCGATCCCCTTCACGCCCGAGAGCACGGAGATGGCCTCGATGAGCCCGGACACCTTCCCGGGGGGAAGGTCGATTTGGGTGATGTCCCCGGTGACCACCACCTTGGATCCGTAGCCGATGCGGGTGAGCACCATCTTCATCTGCTCGCTGGTGGTGTTCTGGGCCTCGTCGATGATGACGAAGGCGTCGTTCAGCGTGCGCCCGCGCATGAAGGCGATGGGGGCGACCTCGATGGCGTTGCGTTCGAGGAGACGCGACACCCGCTCGTAGTCCAAGAGGTCGTAGAGGGCGTCGTAGAGCGGCCTCAGGTAGGGATCCACCTTCTCTTGGAGGTCGCCGGGGAGGAAGCCCAGCTTCTCCCCCGCCTCCACCGCGGGCCGGGCCAGGACGATGCGGTCCACCGACTTGTTGAGCAGGTTGGCGACGCCCTGGGCCACGGCCAGGTAGGTCTTGCCCGTGCCCGCGGGTCCGATGCCGAAGACCATGTCGTGCTGATCGATCTGCTCGAGGTAGACCCGCTGGTTCAGGCTTCGCGGCACCACCACCTTCTTGCCGCCCCGCACCGCCGCTTTCATCAGGTAGTCGCGCAGGCGGGTGGCCCCGTCCCGGGTGAGGAGCTCGGCGGCGAGGCGCACGTCCCCCGTGGAGACGGCGTAGCCGTCCTTCATGAGCGCGGCCAGCTGCAGGAAGACTTGGCCCACGATCTCCGCCCCCCCCTCGTCTCCCTCCACCAGGAGCTCGCTGCCCTGGCTCTTGATCCTCACCTTGAGGGTGTCCTCCAGGAAGCGCAGGTTCTCGTCGTGGGTACCGAAGAGTGCCTCCACGCCCCGCTCGGGGACGGCAATCGTCTTCATGGCCGGCTCAGCAACAGGGCTGGGAATGCTGCGCAGGGGCGGGACGTTTGGGAGCGTCGGTCGGCATGGCGGAGAGTCTATCACAAGGCGGGAGGCGCTCCCCGGTCACGATGGCCTCTTCACGAGCAGGATGCCCAGCTCCTTCAGCTGCTCGTCGGACACCGTGGAGGGGGAACCGCTCATGAGGTCGGCCGCGCTGGCCGTCTTGGGGAAGGCGATCACGTCGCGGATGGAGGACTCCCCGCACAAGATCATCACCATGCGGTCGAGGCCGAGCGCGATGCCCCCGTGGGGGGGGGTGCCGTACTGGAGCGCCTCCAAGAAGAATCCGAAGCGCTCGCGGGCCTCCTCGTCGGAGAGGGAGAGGCTCTTGAAGACCTTGGCCTGGAGCGCGGAATCATGGATGCGGAGGCTGCCCCCCCCGACCTCGGTCCCGTTCAGCACGAGGTCGTAGGCCTGGGCCTGCACCGCCCCCGGGTCGCTATCGAGGAGGGGCACGTCCTCCTCCCGGGGAGCGGTGAAGGGATGGTGCGCACTCACGTAGCGTCGCGCCGAAGCGTCCCAGGTGAAGAGGGGGAAGTGGGTCACCCAGAGGAAGCGATGGGCCTTCTCGTCCACGAGCTTCAGTTCGCGGCCCATCTCCAGGCGCAGGATACCGAGAGCCATGGCCAGGGGGCCGGGAGCGTCCACGCCCACGAGCACGGTGTCGTCTCTGCCCGCGCCCGCCCTCTCCAGCAGCCGGCGGGCCACGGCCTCGCTCGCCCCCTTCTTGCCCAGGTTCGCCACCGCCTCCTCCGTGGCCTTGAGGGTAAAGAGGTTTCGGCGGGCGGCGTGGGCGTCGCCCACGATCCGCCCCAGCCACACCTCCTCGTTGATCTTGCGAAGCCGGGTGCCGGAGACGCCGCCCGCGGCCGGGAGCACGAGCGCGCGGGCGCGCGCGCCGTCCTCGAGGAGACGGGGAAAGGTGTCGAGCCCGAGGGTCCGCATCTCCTCGGTCACGTCGTGGATGGGCATGTCGAAGCGGAGGTCGGGCTTGTCGGAGCCGTAGCGCTCCATGGCCTCCGCGTAGGGCAGGCGGGGGAACGGGCGGGGCACCTCCACCCCGATCAGGCGGAAGACGCGCTGGAAGAGCGGCTCGATGAGCTCGAAGACCGTCTCCATGCGCGGGAACGACATCTCGATGTCCACCTGCGTGAACTCGGGCTGGCGGTCGGCCCGGAGGTCCTCGTCCCGAAAGCAGCGCACGATCTGAAAGTAGCGATCCACCCCGGAGACCATCAGGATCTGCTTGAAGATCTGGGGAGACTGGGGGAGGGCGTAGAAATGGCCGTGGTGGACGCGGGAGGGGACGAGGTAGTCCCGTGCCCCCTCCGGCGTGGACTTGGTCAGGAAGGGGGTCTCGATCTCGTAGAAGCCCTCCTCGTCGAGGTGGCGCCGGATCTCCATGGCCGCGCGGTGGCGCAGGCGGAGGTTCGCCTGCAGGCGGGGGCGCCGGAGGTCCAAGTATCGGTACTTGAGCCGGGTGTCCTCGTGGGTCGGGATCTCGTCCTCGATGGGGAAGGGGGGAGTGCGGGCCTCGGAGAGGACGCGGAGCTCGCGGGCCAGCACCTCCACTCCCCCGGTCGGGATCTTGGGGTTCACGGTCTCCTGGGTTCGGGCCGCCACCTCCCCCCGCACCGCTAGCACGTACTCGCCGCGCACCCGGTCCGCGGCCGCGTGGGCCTCCTTCGACACCTCGGGGCGGGCCACCACCTGGCAGATGCCCTCCCGGTCCCGGAGGTCGATGAAGACGACACCCCCCAGGTCCCGGCGGGTGGCCGCCCAGCCCAGCAGGGTCACCGTCTGCCCCACCTGGGCCCCGCGGAGCGACCCGCAGTAGTGGCTGCGGGCTAGGTCGCCCAGGGTCTCAGCCATGGATCCTCTCCGTCAGATGCTCGGCCACCCGGGACTCGGTCACATCCTCCTGGGCGGACCCCTTCATGTCCCGCACCGACCACACGCCCTTCCGCCGCTCGTCCTCGCCCCGGATGGCCACGTAGCGGGCCCCCAGCTTGTCGGCCATCTTGAGGCGGGCCTTGAAGCTCCGGCCTTCGGGGTCCACCAGCACGCGCAGGCCGGCCCCGCGCAGGGTGCGCTGCAGCCGCAGGGTCTCGTCGAAGGCAGCGTCTTCAAGCGGTATCAGGAACACGTCGCAGCGGGTTTCTCCCTCCGGGACGGGCAGGATCAGCACCAGGCGCTCCATGCCCAGGGCAAAGCCGATGCCGGAGATGTCGGGGCCGCCCAGCGCCCCCACCAAACCATCGTAGCGCCCGCCCCCGAGCACGCTGTTTTGGGCCCCCAGGGCGCCGCTCGTGACTTCGAAGGTGGTGCGGGTGTAGTAGTCGAGGCCACGCACCAGGCGGTGGTTGAGCCGGTAGGGAATCCCGAGCAGCTCGAGCTCGCGGAGGACTTCCGCGAAGTGGTCCCGGCACTCCACGCACAGGTGATCCGCGATCCGGGGCAGCGCTTCGATCACCGGCTGGTCCTCCGGAACCTTGCAGTCCAGCACGCGCAGGGGGTTGGTCTCCGTCCGCCGCTGACAGTCGGGGCAGAGGCGGGAGACCTGGGGGCGGAGGGCCGCGCGCAGGGTCTCCACGTAGGCCGGCCGGCATTTGGCATCCCCCACCGAGTTCAGCACCAGCTCGTAGCTTTGGAGGCCGCAGGCCTCCAGGTAACCGAGCGCCATCTCCACCACTTCCGCGTCGATTGCGGGACGGGTCAGGCCCAGGGCCTCCACGTCCACCTGGTGGAACTGCCGGTAGCGGCCCTTTTGCGGCCGCTCCCGCCGGAACATGGGGCCGAGGGCGTAGACCTTGAGGGCGGGATCGGTGTTCATGAGGTTGTTCTCGATCACCGAGCGCACGATCCCGGCCGTGGCCTCCGGGCGGAGGGTGAGGGACGCCCCATGGTCGTCGAAGGTGTACATTTCCTTGCCCACGATGTCGGTCTCGGTCCCGATGCCGCGGGCAAACAGCTCCGTCTCCTCGAAGATGGGGGTCCTGATCTCACGGTAGCCGTAGCGGCCGAAGAGGGTGCGTGCCGCGCCCTCGATCCGCTGCCAGACCGCAACCTCGTCGGGCAGGATGTCCCGCGTCCCCTTGATGGCCCGGATGACGGTCAAGGAGCCTCCCCCGTCGGCGGGCGCCCGGGGGCCGCCGCCTCCTGGAGGTAGGTCTCCTTGTACTCGATGTAGTTGTCCGCGGAGCGGCGCAGGCTCTCCCGCTCCCCGGCGGTGAGGTCGCGCCGGATCCGGGCGGGCAAGCCCATGACCAGCTGGCGGGGCGGGATCTTCATCCGCTCCGGGACCAGGGTGCCCGCGGCGATGATGCACTCCTCCCCCACTTCGGCGTCGTTCAGTATCGTGGCCCCCATGCCGATGAGGCAGCGGGGACCGATCGTGCAGCCGTGCAGGGTGACGGAGTGGCCCACCGTCACATGGTCGCCGATCAGGGTGGGATGGTCGGCCCGGAAGACGTGCACCACGCAGTTGTCCTGGACGTTCGTGCCCACTCCGATGCGGATCAGGTTCACGTCCCCCCGGATCACGGCGTTCATCCAGACGCTGGCGTGATCGCCGAGCTCCACCTGGCCGATCACCTGCGCGGAGACGTCCACGTACACGCGCTCCCCCAACCTCGGCCAAACGCCCCGATAAGCACGGATCATCCTCGGCCCCGCAAAAGCGGCAGTCTAGCAGACGGCCGCGGGGGGCGGCAATGCGCGGGCGCTGGGCGACGGCGGCGGACCGGGCTTAAGATCAAGGCATGGGTCGCGGGACGCCGGTCCCCCGACGCGCGTTCCTGGGCACGCTCTTGCGCGCGGGCGTGGCTCTGCCCGCGGTGGGGCGGTTGGGCTGGCCCCTGCCCCGGGCGGCCGCGACAAAGTACCTGACCGCCCTCCGCCCTCCGGGGCCCGACCCCGCCCGGCGCTGGCGCGGCGACTCCTCGCTCGCCGCCGCCCTGCGGGCCGGGGAGCCTCTGCCCCGCCCCGAATTCCACCGCACCGAGGCGGAAGCGCCTCTGGGCCCGGGCCTGGCCGGGCGGTTTGCCGACCTGAAGCGCCACTTCATCTTCGAGTACTACCCGTGGTACGGGGGACCCCCGACCTACCTTCACTGGGACTACCTGGACCGCCATCCCCCGCTCGACCTCGCTTCCCACTACGTCCCCCGCCTGGGGCCCTACGATGTGGGCTCGCGGGCCGTGGTCGAGCAGCAGGCGCGTTGGATCAACGAGGCGGGGGTGGGCGCGATCGCCCTCTCCTGGTGGGGCCGCGGCAGCTACGAGGATAGGGCCGTGCCTCTGATCATGGATGTCATGGGGGATCACGACATCAAGGTCACCTTCGCCCTCGAGTCCTACACCGAGGAGCGCGGGCGCCGTTTCGCCGACGACATCCTCTACCTGCTGGGCGAGTACGGGGAGAAGCGGGGCTGGGATGCCTTCCTCCTCCCTCGGAACGAGGACGGATCGGAGGGGCCCGTCTTCAAGGGCTTCCGCTGCATCCTTCCCCCCACCAGCACGGACTGCCACGGGCTCACGAGCCCGGTCCCCGACTACACGCCGGACGCGGTCTGGCGCGAGCAGACCGACCGCCTCCGCAACACTCTCAAGGGCGACTTCCCCCACCTCACGCTCCTCGCGGACTCCCTGGAGTTCAAGCGCACCCCCGACTCCGGCTTCGACGGGATCGGCATCTACGACAACTTCATCGGTCCCGAGAAGTACGCCGGCTACGCGGGGGGCGCGTCGCAGGCCGGGCTCATCTTCTCGTTCAACGTGAACCCCGGCTACGACCAGATCGAACCGCGCGTCGTGGAGGCGGGCTCTTGCTACGCCCCCCGGCCGTTCGCCCCCGCCAGCGACGGGCTCGACTGGTCCCGGGCCGAGGACCGCGAGCGGGCGGCCGGGCTCGCGGAGGAGAGGATCCGGGCCTCCTTTGACGCCACCCTTGCCGTGCAGACCGACCCCGCCCTCACCAATGCCCGGCGGGGCGTGCTCTTCGTCTACATCAACTCCTTCAACGAGTGGCACGAGGGCCACGCGCTCGAGCCCATGATGGATGCCGCCGACCTCTTGCCCGAGGAGCGCGCGCTCGGCTATCACAACCCCGCCCGGGGCGGCTACCGCCTGGACGCTCTGGCGGAGCGGATGCGCTCGCTGACCCGGCCCCCCGCGAGCCGCCCCCGGACCCCCGGGTTGCTCCGGCCGGGGGGGCCCCCGCCCTAGGCGCGCCCGCGGGGCCGGCCTCGGGTTCCCCTCCCATCAGTAGCCGCGCACGGAGGGGAAGTCTGTCTTCCGGTAACCCGTACAGCGGCCCCGCAGAAGATCGGGCGCGCACGGCCAGCCCGTCCCGCAGATCGCCTCCGCGATCGCGTGGGCGGCCACGCCGTGGCCCATCGGGTTCGGGTGCACGACGTCCACGCGCAGGTCCCAGACGTCGTAGGCCTCATAGCAGTCGAGGAGATCGACGACGGCCAGCCCGGAGGCCCGGGCGGCGGCGGCCACGACCCGGTGGAGGTCCCGGTGGGGATAAGCGGGAAAGCGGTTGCCGAAGACGGGGAAGATGGCGACGAGGCCGGGGATGCCTCCCCCGCTCTTGAGGATGGCGGCCAGGGTGGAGAATCGGTCCTCCAGCGCCTTGCCCTGCTCGCTCACCGCCTGCTCGTAGAGGGGGCCGCGCAGGGGGTTCCGCGCATGGACGTAGCTCCGCCTGGCCTCCAGCTCGGCCAGCCGGTACTCCAGCCAGGAAAAGAACCGTGAGCGCTCGAGCAGCAGCTCGAGGGTCCGCCCGGGAAGGGTGCGGGTCCGGTTCGAACGGTCCAAGGTGAGGCCGTACTCGTAGGAGAAGATCCCCTCCAGGTCGTTCAAGCAGAAAGCGACGAGCACGAGGTCGGGCGAGAAGCGGAGCGCCTTCACGCGCAGCGTCTCGATCTCCTGGTCCAGGTTGTAGCCGGGCACGCCGAAATTCAGGACCTCCACCCGCCCCCCCCCGTCCAGCAAGTGCTCGAGGCGCCGGGGGAAGGCGTCGGCCTCCGACACCCAGTAGCCGAAGGCGATGGAATCCCCGAGCACGGCGATGCGGCGGACCCCCGGGGCCTTGGCCTCGCTCACTTCCGGGTTGCGCATGCCGGAGGCGTTGATCCGGTATTCCACCTCCGACTGCACGGTCGAGCCCGGCTTGAGCTCGAACTGCAGGCGCGGATCGGGGCTGCGCCGGACGGTGCCGCGGTTGATCTGGACGGTGCCTACGGAGACGCCCACGAGTCGGAAGCCCACTTCCAAGGCGAGAAGGGTGGTGAGGAGGCTCCCCGCGGCGAGGCCCAGGGAGGGCAGGAGGCGGCGGGAGGCCATGTCGCCCGAGTATAGAGCGGCAGGGGCCGATTGACCGCCCCGCCCGCCATCGGCTATCGTGCCGAGAAGGTCGGCCAAGCGGCTTTCTCTTTTTTCGGCAAGGAAATGCAAGTGTCCAACACGCCCTCGAACCCCCACCCTCCCGCCTTCAGCGGTATCCGGCGCGTGCCCCCGCCTGCGAACGAGCCCGTGAGGGCCTACGCCCCCGGCTCGCCCGAAAAGCGCGAGCTGAAGGCTCGGCTCAAGTCCATGGCCGAGGAACGGCTCGAGATTCCCCTTGTCATCGGGGGCAAGGAGGTGCGCAGCGGCGACAAGGCGCAGGCGGTGATGCCCCACAACCACCGCCACGTGCTGGCCGATTGGCACCGAGCCTCACGCGAGCACGTGCTTCAGGCCGTCGAAGCCGCCCGCCTGGCGCGGCAGGACTGGGGGAGCTGGGCCTGGGAGGACCGGGCGGCCGTTTTCCTGAGAGCGGCCGAGCTCTTGGCCACCTCCGCGCGGGCCACCGTCAACGCCGCCACCATGCTCGGCCAGTCCAAGACCGTCTTCCAAGCCGAGATCGACGCCGCCTGCGAGCTCACCGACTTCTGGCGCTTCAACCCCCACTACGCCCAGGAGCTCTACGCCGAGCAACCCCTCTCCGACCACGCCATGTGGAACCAGCTCGACTACCGGCCGCTCGAGGGGTTCGTCTACGCCATCACCCCCTTCAACTTCACGGCCATCGGCGGCAACCTTCCCACCTCCCCCGCCCTGATGGGGAACACCGTGGTCTGGAAGCCGGCCTCCTCGGCCATCCCCAGCGCTTACGCCGTCCTCCGCGTGCTGGAGGAGGCAGGTCTGCCCCCGGGGGTCATCAACTTCGTGCCCGGTGACGCGGTCATGATCTCCGACACCGTGCTCTCCCATCGCGACCTGGCGGGGGTGCATTTCACGGGCAGCACCGACGTCTTCAACCGCATGTGGAAGACGATCGGGGCCAACATGGCCGGCTACCGCTCCTACCCGCGCATCGTGGGCGAGACGGGCGGCAAGGACTTCATCGTGGCCCACGCCTCCGCCGATCCGGCGGCCCTGGCCGTGGCCATCGCGCGGGGAGGCTTCGAATACCAGGGCCAGAAATGCTCCGCGGCCAGCCGCGTCTACGTGCCGAAGTCGATCTGGAAGGACGTCCGCGACCGCACCGCCGCCATCATGGCGGACATCCGGATGGGAGACGTGGCGGACTTCCGGAACTTCATGGGCGCCGTCATCGACCGCCGGGCCTTCGACAAGATCGGGGAGTACCTCGGGGACGCCCGCGGGAACGCGCGCATCGTCGCCGGCGGGGGCGCGAACCCCGAGACCGGCTACTTCATCGAACCCACGCTGGTGGAGACCAGCGATCCGGCCTACCGGCTGCTGCGCGAGGAGATCTTTGGCCCCGTGGTCACCGCCCTCCCCTACGACGACGAGAAGTGGGAGGACACGCTGCGGATCGTGGACGAGACCTCTCCTTACGCGCTGACGGGGGCGGTCTTCGCCCGTGACCGCTCGGCCATCCGCGCGGCCTCGGTCACTCTGCGCAACGCGGCCGGAAACTTCTACGTCAACGACAAGCCCACGGGGGCGGTGGTGGGCCAGCAACCCTTCGGGGGGGCGCGGGGCTCGGGCACCAACGACAAGGCCGGTTCCAAGCTCAACCTGATGCGCTGGGTGAGCGCGCGGGTGATCAAGGAGACCTTCAACCCGCCCCGCGACTACCGCTACCCGTTCATGGCCGAGGAGTAGGACCCCGCGTGATCGCCCGCCGGAGGCCGGCCAGGGGGGCGTCGTCGTCGAAGTCGACCTTTCCCGCGTGCACCACCAGGCCCAGCCGCTTCCAGAGGCCGGCCAGGTCGAGGGCCGCCGGTCGCGGTCCCAGGCGAGCGTAGAGCTCGCGGAGCACGGAGCCCCCCACCGCCCCATCGGCCGCGTCCAGCGTGCGCCCCAGGCTCCAGCGGGTGGAGATGCTGCCCCCCCCCGCCAAGACCGCCTTGAGCGCGTCGTCCAGGCTCCGCTCGCCGTGGGTGCGCTCGCGAATCGCCACATCCGCGAAGAGGCAGAAGAGGGCGCCCCCCCAATAGGTCCGGCCCCAGGTGTGCGTGCGGTCCAGTCCGCGGTCCCCCTCCGCGGGCAGGCCGTTGGGCATCCCCTCCACGAAGCCCCTCCACACCTCCTCCGCGGCCAGCGTGCCCATCCGGGCCCGGGCGATCGGCTCCACGTAGGTGGCGATCCCCTCCTCGAGCCAGCGGTGGGCGTAGTCCAGGTTGGGCAGGGCCAGGTGGACCATCTCGTGGGTGAGCATCCAGTCGCGTTCCAGGTCCCTCTCCCCCGCTCCCTTCCCTACCCGCACCCGGATGGAGGCCCCCCCGTTCCCCATGGTGAGGCCGCCGCCGATCCCCCCCCGGCCCCCGGCGAGCACGAGCACGAGGACACGGGGGACGGGGAGGCGCCCGTAGAAGGAGGCCACCGCGCGAGCCGCGCTCCCCACCCAGCCCAGGAGGGCGGCCCCGGAAACGGAGAGCTCGCCGGGAGAGACCGCCACCAGCACCGTGCCGCCGGGCACCTCGATCTGGTCCGTCTGCAAGGGGCCGAAAGCAGCGGAGGGGGGGCTCTCCAGATCCTCGCCCCCGAGCTCGTAGGTGTCGAGGGAGCCCGCGGACGGAAAGACTCCGGTCACGAAGGCGACGCCCTCGGGGGTGCGGACGCGAAAGCGGCAGCGTAGCCGCGCGGCGTCCCCCGCGGGGACAAGGAGCCAAGAGGAGGGCGGAGAGACAAACACCCCCCGGTACTCCAGGGCGGAGTCGGCGCTCCGCTCCTCGCGGGCGGCCTCCGCGAGCAGGAAGCGGTAGCGAACGTGGCACGCACCGGAGGCACACGCGCGGGGGTGGAACACCTCCCCCCGCTCGGGAACGGCCCGCCACGCGCCGTCCTCCTCGGCCTCCACCTCCCGAAGGAAGCCGCCAAGACCCGCACCGAGCGCGAGGTCCTCCCCCCTGCGGGAGGGCAGACGAGCCTCGATCTGCAGCTCTCGGGCCCCTTCCCCGACCCGCACCTCGTAATCGCAAACGGGGAGGGGCGCGGGCGGCAGCGCGGAAAAGGCCCCCGCGACGGCCGCCACCGCGACGCCCATCCGCAAGATCTAAGCCTCGGCCCTCTCCACCTTCTCGGGGGTGTTGATGACGGAGATGGTCCCGTCCACCTCCAGGACCGCCAGTCGGCAGTCATGGATGCAGGGACACCCGCTCTCCCGGAGGGCTTGGAGCACGTCCTCGTGGGTGAGGCGCTCCGCGGCCAGGGCCTCCTCGTGGAGCTCGCCCTTATAGATGAGGATGCGGGCCCGGCCCCGGATCAGCCGCTCGATCCGGCGGCTCTTGGCGGCCAGGCGTCCGAGCAGGAAGTTGACGATGAGGAGCACGCCGGCCGCGGTCAGGCCCCCTACGAGGGAGGTGTCGGGGCCGACCATGGCATTCTGGACCGCGTTGGCGATGAGCAGGATCAGGGCGAAGTCGAAGGGGGCAAGCTGACCCACCTCGCGCTTCCCGGCCAGTCGGAAGCCGACCAGGATGAAGAGGTAGACCACGAGGGTCCGGAGCACAATCATTCCCATCTGGTCGGGGGAGGCGAGCAAGGAATCCATGAGAGCCCTTATTGTAGTCTCCGCCGCGCTCCCCGGGCTACCGGGGCGGGGGCAAAAACCCTAACCGCTGGCGCACCTCCCTGGACCGACCACAAGGGGTTGACGGCAAGCGGGCCCTCCGGTTATAAAGTCATGGGTTGAGTTTGGCCCTAGGGAGGGTGTGATCAAGACTTCGCTCGCCGTTTCCGGTGCCCGCCCCTCCCGAAGGTCCGGCCGCAACGCCCCCGCCTCTTCACTCCTGTCTCACGGCTCTCCCGCCCGCGGCACGGACTGCCTGTCCGCCGAGGCGGGCGTGGGAAGATCCGGGAGGACCGACGATGCTGCGTAAGACGACGATGCTGATCATAGGGGTCTCACTCGCCCTTCCGGGCGTTCAGTGCGGAGGCTCCAGCCCCACCGCCCCGCCCGTCATCCAACCCACTCCAACCCCCGCCCCGGCACCCACACCGACCCCCGCCCCCGCCCCGACGCCTCCCCCCGGCTGCGTGCCCAACGGCGATTGTCCGGGCAATATGACCCCGGTGGCGCGGGCCATCCTGAGGCCCTACGCCCTCCTGGACCCGGGTGGGGGTCTCGTCTACCCCCCTCCCGGCCATGATCACGGTATCGTCACCCCCAACGTCCTGCTTAACTACACGATCCGCCTCGACGTGACGGGAAAAGACAAGGACGGCTACGAGACGAACGGGATCGGGGGCACCGGCGACGGGATCATCTGGTATTACTCCGACGCCAGCCTGATCGAGGAGGGCATCCAGTCGAACTGGCAGCGGAAGCTAAAGGCCTTGAAGCCGGGGCAACTCCGGGTGTTCGTGGTCTTCGACGGGATCGGCTCCAACGACCTGCTCATAACGCTCGGGCCGTAGGTGCCCCTTTTCAAGGCTGGTCGGAGGGGGAAGAGAGCTCGGCTTCCAGCCGCTCGAGAAAGAAGCCGACATCGGTGACGAGCCCGATGGCCTGCATGGTGCCGCGGTTCGAGAGCTTGACGGGGACGGACTCCGTCATGTCCACGCAGACCGTCCGCACCCGGGCCGGGAGCAGGTTGCCCACGGCGATGGAGTGGAGGGCGGAGGCCAGCATGAGGCACACGCCCGCCCCCTTGAGCGCATCCACATAGGCCTTCTGGGCCGCGATCATGTCCGTGATCGTGTCCTTGAGGGGCCCATCGTCCCGGATCGAGCCCGCCAGCACGAAGGGGATCCCCCGCTTGACCGCTTCGTACATGACCCCGGAGGTGACAAGGCCCGACTCCACGGCCGGACGTATCCCCCCTGCCCGGTTCACGGAGTTGATGGCGAAGAGGTGGTTGCGGCTGCCCCCGTCCACCGCCCGTCCGCTCATCTGGCAGACCCCGAGGCTCGTCTTCAGGATCGACTTCTCCACGTCGTGCACGGCGAAGGCGTTGCCGGTGAGGAGCACGTCCACCCAGCCGTCGCGCAGGAGGCGGGCCAGGGACACGTCGCCCCCGGAATGCACGATGGCCGGGCCCGCCACCACCACGATCCTCTCCCCCGCCTGACGCGCCCTCCGCATCTCGCGCGCGCTGCCCGCGATGGCGATGCCCTTGTTGACCTCGGCTGAGATGTCGTTGGACATGAAGCCGAACACGGAGTAGTCGCGGCTGCGCTCGGGGGGACGCACCCTTATTCCGGCCCCGCGCAGGGCCACCGGCTCTCCCTTCCTGACCTGGCCCTGCTTCACGCAGTGGGGGGCGCCCGCCCGCAGCACGAGGGCGCAATCCATCTTCTGGTCGCGGGCGGCCTCCCACCGGCCCCCGATGCGCACGAAGGTGTCGAAGTTGGTGGTGGAGTAGAACTCGTCGGGCAGGATCCCGTCCGCCTCCGCGGGCGCGAAGCGGGCGTCGCCGGTCAAGGTGGAGAAGCCCAGGTAGGCGAGCGCCTCCAGGATGCGGTCGAGGGAATGGGGATCCCTGGCTTTCACGGCCAGGCTGGCCGACGAGGGATCCGCGTTGGTCTTGCCCACCCGGAAGGACAGGACCTCGAACTCCCCCCCCTCCTCCACGATCCGGTTGAACGCCTTGCGGAGGACGTCGGAGTCGATGAGGTGCCCTTCCATCGTGACCGTCTCTTCAACCACGAGAACACCTCCCCGAAGGCCCGCCGCGGAAGGTCCCTTGGCCGCGCCAGAGGGGCTCTCCCGGCCGACCTGGCCGCCCCCCTGAGGGGAGCAGCCCCGGAGGACAGAACGGGGGGAAAACGCGCCTCGGCATGGTCAGAGCTTGGGCAGGGTCAGCGTCTTCTGGGCCTGGTATTTTCCCTTCCTGTCCGCGTAGGAGGTCTCGCAAACCTCGTCGCTCTCGAAGAAGAGCACCTGGGCGATCCCCTCCCCGGCGTAGATCCGGGCCGGCAGGGGCGTGGTGTTCGAGACCTCCAGGGTCACAATGCCTTCCCACTCCGGTTCGAAGGGCGTGACGTTGACGATGATGCCGCAGCGCGCGTAGGTGGACTTGCCCACGCAAATCGTGATCACGTTGCGGGGGATCCGGAAGTACTCCACCGTACGGGCGAGGGCGAAGGAGTTGGGGGGGATGATGCAGACCTCGCCCCGGAAGTCGACGAAGGAACGGGGATCGAAGTTCTTGGGGTCCACGATCGTGGAGTTGATGTTGGTGAAGATCTTGAACTCGTCGGCGATCCGCACGTCGTATCCGTAGGACGAGAGGCCGTAGGAGACGACCCCTTCCCGGACCTGCTTCTCCGAGAAGGGCTCGATCATCTGGTGCTCGCGGGCCATCCGGCGGATCCACCGGTCGGACTTGACCGTCATGACTTCCCTCCTATCGCCGGAAGAGCGAGAACAGCAGGGTGAGGAGAAGGCTCAGCAGGATCGAGGTCGCGAGGGGGAAGTAGAAGGTGAAGTTGCCCCGCCGGACCACGACGTCGCCGGGCAGCCGCACTCCGGCGGGGACCCGGCCCACCAGCAGGAGAATGACCCCCAGGCCGGCGAGCACCGCTCCCGCCGCGATGAGCCACCTCCCGAACTCCGTGAGATCCCTCACGCCACGATCATACCGTGGCGGGCGCGGGTTTTTGGTCAGCGCGCGGCCGCCCCGCGGGCGGTGGCCACCCTAGTCCCCGCCCTCGGGCAGCTCAATGCCGGGGAAGAAGTAGCCCATCTCCAGGCGCGCGCTCTCCGGCCCGTCCGAGCCGTGGATGCAGTTCGCCTCGATGGAGGAGGCGAAATCCCGGCGGATGGTGCCCGGCCGCGCCTGGGCCGGATCGGTAGCGCCCATGATCTCCCGCAGATGCGCGATCGCGCCCTCCCGCTCCAGGACCAGGGTCACGCAGGGGCCGGAGGACATGAAGCCGCAGAGGCTCCCGAAGAAGGGACGCTCGCGGTGCACATGGTAGAAGCCCTCCGCCTCCGCGCGCGTGAGGTACCGGAGGCGCAGGGCGACCATGCGGAAGCCGGCCTTCTCGAGCCGGGCCAGGATCTCCCCCGCCTGCCCCGCCTTCACCGCATCCGGCTTGATCATGGAAAACGTGCGTTCTTTCAAAGCCGGCGCTCCTACCTCTTCCTCAGGACCCGGGCCACCGCAGTCCCGATCTCCGCGGGTGACTTGATCACGTGGATCCCCGCCGTCTTCATGGCCCTCATCTTCTCGGCCGCGGTCCCCTTGCCCCCGGCGATGATGGCCCCCGCGTGGCCCATGCGTCGCCCGGGGGGCGCGGTCTGCCCGGCGATGAAGCCCACGACCGGCTTCCGCACGTGCTTCTTGACGAAAGCCGCGGCCTCCTCCTCGGCGCTCCCCCCGATCTCGCCGATCATGACGATGGCGCGGGTGGCACGGTCCCGGTTGAACAGCTCGAGGGCATCGAGGTGGCTAGTGCCGATGATGGGGTCGCCCCCGATGCCGATGCAGGTGGATTGGCCGATGCCGAGGGCGGTGAGCTGGTTGACCGCCTCGTAGGTCAAGGTCCCGCTACGGCTCACCACCCCCACCGACCCGCCCTTGTGGATGTGGCCGGGCATGATGCCGACCTTGCACTTCTCCGCGGGGGAGATGATGCCGGGGCAGTTGGGGCCGATCAGGCGCGTGGGGCGCCCGACCAGGAAGGCCGCCGCTCTCACCATGTCCAGGGTGGGGATGCCCTCGGTGATGCAGACGACAAGCGCGATCCCCGCGTCCGCGGCCTCCATGATGGCGTCCGCGGCACCGGGGGGGGGCACGAAGATGATGGAAACGTTGGCCCCCGTCTTGCGCACCGCCTCCTCCACGCCGTCGAAGAGGGGGAAGCCTTCCACCGTGGTCCCCCCCTTCCCGGGGGTGACCCCCCCGACCACGGTCGTGCCGTATTCGCGGCAACCCACGGCATGGAAGGTCCCGTGCTTCCCCATGCCCTGCACGAGGAGGCGGGTGTCCCGACCCACGAGGACGCTCATGACGCCCCCGCGGCCGCGGCCACGACCTTGTTCGCGGCCTGCTTCATCTCGTCGGCGGTGGCAAAGTTGAGTCCCGACGTGCGAAGCATCTCCTTTCCGATCTCCTCGTTGTTGCCTTTCATGCGGATCACCACCGGCACCTTGACCTTCAGGTCGCGCACGGCCGTGATTACCCCTTCCGCCAGCACGTCGCAGCGGAGGATGCCGCCGAAGATGTTGATGAGGACCGCTTTCACCTCCCGGTCCGCGAGCAGGATCCGGAAGGCGTTGCGGATCTGCTCCGCGTTCGCTCCTCCCCCCACGTCCAGAAAGTTGGCGGGCGCCCCCCCCGCGAGCTTGATGATGTCCATGGTGGCCATGGCCAAGCCCGCTCCGTTGACCATGCAGCCCACGTTGCCCCCCTCCAGCTTGATGTAGTTCAGACCGTACTTGGAGGCGTCCACTTCGAGGGGGTCCTCCTCGTCGAAGTCGCGCAGCTCCCGGAGCTCGGGATGGCGATAGAGGGCGTTGTCGTCGAAGCTGAGCTTGGCATCCAGGGCCAGAAAGTCACCGGCCTTCGTCATCAGGAAGGGGTTGATCTCCAGGAGCGAGGCGTCCACGGCCTCGAAGGCCCGGAAGAGCGACTGCATGAAAGCGACGGCCTTGGCCAGGAGGGGGCCGGGAAGGCCCAGGCCGAAGGCCAGCTTGCGGGCCTGGAAGGCCTGGAAGCCCACCGCGGGGTCCACGGTCTCTCTGAGGATGGCTTTCTTGTCCCGGGCCGCGACCTCCTCGATCTCCATCCCGCCCGTGGCGGAAGCCATGAACACGGTCCGCGCCCAACCGCGGTCCACGAGCAGGGCGAGGTACATCTCGCGGGAGCCGGCGAGGTCTATTCCCTGCTCGACGAGGAGGCGCCGGACCACACGACCCTCGAGACCGGTCTGGACCGTCCGCAGGGTCATGCCCAGCATGGCTTTCGCCAGCGCCTCGCACTCGTCCGCCGACCGGGCGAGCTTCACCCCCCCCGCCTGGCCCCGCCCGCCCGCGTGGATCTGGGCCTTGACCACGACCGGGAAGCCCAGGCCCTTGGCCACCTCCACCGCCTCGTCGGCGGTGTAGGCCACGCCGCTGCGGGGTGTGGGCACCCCGAAGGAGGCGAGGACCGCCTTGGCCTGATACTCGTGGATCTTCATTTCGTGAGGACCTCCAGAGTCTCTTGGAGGGGAACCGCTCGCGGTGCGGATGATAGTCAGGGGGCCGGCAGGGAGTCAATCCGCTGCGGGTCTAGACTTTGGGGGCCCTTCCCCGGGGGCGCCGCGCTCCTGAAGAGCTCACTTCCGGATGGCCAGAAGCTCCACCTCGAAGACGAGGGTGGCCCCGCCGGGGATGACGGGCGGGTGCCCCTGATCGCCGTAGGCTATCTCCGAGGGGCAGACCAGCCGCGCCTTCTCCCCCACCTTCATGCGCTGCACACCCTCTCCCCAGCACGGGATCACACCATTGAGGGGGAAGTCGATCGGCTGCCCCCTCGCGATCGAGCTGTCGAAGACGGTGCCGTCGATGAGCGTGCCCTGGTAGTGCACCTGGACCGTGTCCTTCCCGCTCGGGCTCGGGCCCTTGCCCGGAGTCAGGGTGCGGTAGACCAGTCCGGAGTTGGTCTTGACCGCCCCCGGCTCGTGGGCGGCCGCGTCGCGGAAGGACTCGCCTTTGGCCTTCTCCGCCGTCGCCCCCAGCGCGGCCCGGGCGTGGGCCAGCGCTTCGATCTTGGGGCCGTAAACCTCTAGCGGGACCTCGGACTTCCCCCCGGCAGACGTGTCGTTCAGGCCCTTCTTCAGGATCTCAACCTCAGCCGGGGTGAGCTTGAGGGGGGCCACGAAACGACCGCCCAAGTTGGCCCCCAGAGCGTAGATCGTCTTTTCGTCCTCCGTCTTCAGCACGGAGGAGCCCGCGGGGGAAGGACTCGCTTGGGGTGCCTCGGCCTGGCAACCCCAAAGGGCGGCGACGAGGGCTGCGGTCACGGCCAGCCCGGGAGCGGCATGCTTTAGGTTCATCCTGGTCACGGTATCCTCCGGCGCGGCCCCGGAGGCCGAGCGAAGTAAAGAAGTTAGCCCGCCATCCTATACGCCCCCGACGGGAGAGGCAAACCCACGCGGGAGCGGGCCCCACGGTACAATCGCGCGGAGGAGGGCGTCGCCTTGACAGGTGGGGGCGGGCGGGGCGAGGCTCCGGGGAACCGCGCGTGGCCCTTCCTGGCCGGTCTCTTGGCCGGAGGGGCGGGCGCCATTCTGGCCTACTCCCTCGCCCCCCGGCGTGGTCTCGACCCCCGGCTTATCCGGGCCTTGCCCGATGATCCCCGCGTCCCCCCCGTGGTGGTGTTGCCCGGCATTCTGGGCAGCCAACTCCATCACCCGGACGGGACGCAGGCCTGGCTCAACGTCGGCAACGCCCTTGGCCACCACGCGCTGAGCCTCCCCTTCCGGCTCCCCCTCTCCGCGAGCCGCGACGACCTCGTGCCGGGGGGCCTGCTGGGCGCGGACACCGTGCTCCCTCGGGTCTTCGGCTTCACGGAGTACGCCGACCTCGTGGACGTGCTCGAAGAGTCCGGCTTTCGGCCGGCCAGCCGCCGCGGCCTCGCCTTCCATATCTTCTCTTACGACTGGCGGCGGGACCTGGTGGAGTCGGCCCGGGCGCTCCACGAGAGCCTGGAGGCCCTGGCCGAGGAGCGCGGCGGGGACGAGGCCAGCTTCAACATCATCGGGCACAGCATGGGCGGGCTGGTGGCCCGCTACTACCTGCGCTATGGCACCGCGGAGCCGGAAGGGCCCGTGACGTGGGCGGGGGCCCGCCGCATTCGCAACCTGGTCCTGGTCGCGGTCCCCAACGCGGGGAGCATCCCCTCCCTCGACGCCATCCTGAACGGCAACCGGGTGGGCCTCTCCTACACCACCCTCGCCGCCTCCGTGATCGCGCGCATGCCCTCCATCTACCAGCTCCTCCCCCCCGCCGGCGCCCCGGCCCTCCTGGACCATCGTGGCCATCCCCTGGACGTGGACCTCCACGACGTCGCGGTGTGGGAACGGTTTGGCTGGGGGCCTTTCGGCGCGCCGCCCCCGCGACGCCGGGGGGACAGACTGGAGGCCGACCCCGATCCGGAAGCCCACCGGGCCTTCCTGGCCGTCGCCCTCGCCCGCGCCGGTGCCGTCCACCGAGCCCTGTCCCGTCCGCCCGAGGCTCCCTGCCCGACCCGGGTGTTGCTCCTCGGCGGCGACTGCTTGCCCACCCTGGCCCGGGCGATGGTTCTGGAGCCACGGGGGACGCCGCCCCGCTTCGAGCCCGCCACCCACCGAGAGGCGGACCTCATGTTCGAGGCGGGCGACGGGCGGGTGACCCGCGCCAGCGTCCTGGCTGCGCAGCTTCCGGGGGCCGAGGAGGCGGAGACGGGCAGCGGCCTGGCCGAGGTCTCGCACGCCATCTTCGGGAGCGCCGAGCATCACGGCATTTACCGCGAGCCCACCTTCCAGAGCATTCTCCTCCGGCTGCTCCTTCGCCCGGCTCGCGAGAAGGTTCGGTGACGCGGGGGGGCGACGTGCCCGAGGATGCGAGGTTCGAGACCGAGCTGAGAGCGGCGGTGGAGGCCCGGCGGCGACGGGAGCAGAAGTATCGCGCGCTCCCACCCTGAGCGGTTGTTGCGCGCTCGGTGCGGCCCGGCTAGAATCGCGCCGTGAACACCCCGGCGATGCAGTATCTTGCATCGGCCTCCCCAGGGGCAGACGGGCAGCGGACGGCGACCTTCCTCGCTTCCACGATCGGCCGGAAAGTGGTGATGGCCGGGAGCGGCCTCGTGCTCTTCGGCTTCGTGGTCGGGCACATGGTGGGCAACCTCCAGGTGTACCTGGGAGCGGAGGCCCTCAACGCCTACGCCGTCTTCCTCCGGGAGTTCCTGCACGGGGCCGGGATCTGGATCGCCCGCACGGGGCTCCTGGCCGCGGTGGCGCTCCACATCTGGGCCGCGACCTCCTTGACCCTCGACAACCGGGCGGCGCGGCCGGTGGGCTACCGGAAGACCCGCCACCGGGAGTCCACCTACGCCTCCCGGACCATGGTCTGGAGCGGTCCCATCCTGCTCCTCTTCATCGTCTACCACCTGATGCACTTTACCTTCGGCAACCTGCATCCGGACTTCCGCGCGGGCGACGTCTACCACAACTTCGTGGTGGGCTTTCAAGCGTGGCCGGTCTCCTTGTTCTACGCGCTGGCCATGCTGGCCCTGGGCCTGCACATGTACCATGGCGTCTGGAGCATGCTGCAGACCTTGGGCCTCAGCCACCCGCGCTTCAACGCCCTGCGCCACTCGTTCTCCACCCTGATCACGGTGGTGGTGGTGGCGGGCAACCTCTCCTTCCCCCTGGCCGTGCTGAGCGGCCTCCTCCACGAGTAGGCCTTGGAGCTGCGCTCGAACATCCCCTCCGGGCCCATCGAAAGGAAGTGGGAGAACCACCGCTTCGAGATGAAGCTCGTGAACCCGGCCAACAAGCGCAAGTACCGGGTGATCGTGGTGGGCTCCGGCCTGGCCGGGGCCTCCGCCACCGCTTCCCTGGCCGAGCTCGGCTACAACGTGGAGTGTTTCTGCTACCAGGACAGCCCCCGCCGCGCCCACTCCATCGCCGCCCAGGGGGGGATCAACGCGGCCAAGAACTACCAGAACGACGGGGACAGCGTCTACCGGCTCTTTTACGACACCGTCAAGGGCGGCGACTTCCGCTCCCGGGAGGCCAACGTCTACCGCCTGGCCGAGCTCAGCGCCAACATCATCGACCAGTGCGTGGCCCAGGGGGTGCCCTTCGCCCGCGAGTACGGGGGCACCCTCGCCAACCGCTCCTTCGGAGGGGCGCAGGTCTCGCGCACGTTCTACGCCCGCGGCCAGACCGGCCAGCAGCTCCTGCTCGGCGCCTACCAGGCCCTGGAGCGCCAGATCGGGCTGGGCAAGGTGACCATGTTCCCCCGCCACGAGATGCTGGAGCTCCTGGTCGTGGACGGGCGGGCGCGGGGCGTCGCGGTGCGGGACATGGTCACGGGGCGGATCGATTCCCACCTGGGGGACGCGGTGGTGCTGGCCACGGGGGGCTACGGCAACGTCTTTCACCTCGCCACCTACGCCAAGGGCTGCAACGCCACCGCGATCTGGCGCGCCTACAAGAGGGGGGCCGCTTTCGCCAATCCCTGCTACACCCAGATCCACCCCACCTGCATCCCCGTCAGCGGCGAGCACCAGTCCAAGCTGACCCTGATGAGCGAGTCGCTGCGCAACGACGGCCGCATCTGGGTCCCCCTCAAGAAGGGGGACAAGCGCCCCCCGAACCAGATCCTGGAGGAGGAGCGCGACTACTACCTGGAGCGCAAGTACCCGAGCTACGGGAACCTGGCCCCCCGCGACATCGCGTCCCGCGCGGCCAAGCAGGTCTGCGACGAGGGGCGGGGGGTGGGGGAGACCGGCTACGGGGTGTACCTGGACTTCGCGGAGGCGATCAAGCGGCTGGGGGAGGACGGGATCCGCGAGAAGTACGGGAACCTCTTCGAAATGTACGAGCGGATCACCGCCGAGGACCCCTACCGGGTGCCCATGCGCATCTACCCCGCCTCCCACTACACCATGGGCGGGCTCTGGGTGGACTACAACCTGATGAGCACCATCCCCGGCCTGCACGTGGTCGGCGAGGCCAACTTCTCCGACCACGGGGCCAACCGGCTGGGAGCGAGCGCGCTCATGCAGGGTCTGGCCGACGGCTATTTCATCATCCCCTACACGATCGGCCACTACCTGGCCAGCACCAAGCCGGAGCGGGTCGCCCCCGACCACTCCGCGGTCAAGGCGGCGGAGGCGGCGGTCGGAGAGCGAACGAAGAAGCTCCTGGCCATCAAAGGCAAGCGCACGGTCACCTCCTTCCACCGCGAGCTGGGCCAGCTCATGTGGGAGTACTGCGGGATGGCCCGCACGGAGAAGGGCCTCGAGACCGCGCTCCAAAGGATCCCCGCCCTGCGCGAGGAGTTCTGGCGGAACGTAAACGTCCTCGGAGAGGACAAGGAACTGAACCAGTCCCTGGAGGTGGCGGGCCGGGTGGCCGATTTTCTGGAGCTGGGCGAGCTCATGTGCCTGGACGCCCTGGAGCGCGCCGAGTCCTGCGGCGGGCACTTTCGCGAGGAATTCCAGACCGAGGAAGGGGAGGCCCTGCGCAACGACGAGAAGTTCTGCCACGTGGCGGCCTGGGATTACGCAGGAGAAGGCCAGAGGCCCACCCTGCGCAAGGAGCCCTTGAAGTTCGAGTACGTCCACCTCAGCCAGAGAAGCTACAAATGAAGGGCGCGGGGAGCGGCCCGGCCCCCGAACCGGCCTCCGCCAAGCGCCCGCGCCCGGGGGGGCGGCCCGGGGGGCCCAAGCCATCCCCGCTTGTCTGCGGCCGCTGTCCGCGCCGGGAGTAGAGGTTGCACCTCCACCTTCACGTATGGCGGCAGAAGGGCCCGGAGGCCGAGGGCGGCTTCGTCACCTACGAGGCTCCCGGAATCAGCCCCGATATGTCCTTCCTGGAGATGCTCGACGTCGTCAACGAGCGGCTCATCGACGCAGGCCAAGAGCCCATTGCCTTCGACCATGACTGCCGGGAAGGCATCTGCGGGACCTGCGGGGTCGTGATCAACGGCGTTCCCCACGGCCCGCGGCCGGCCACCACCGCCTGCCAGCTCCACATGCGTAGTTTTCAGGACGGGGACACCCTGACCATCGAGCCCTGGCGGGCGGCCGCCTTCCCCGTGATCAAGGACCTGGTGGTCGACCGCAGCGCGCTCGACCGCGTCATCCAGGCGGGGGGCTACATCTCCGTGCCCGCGGGCAGCGCCCCCGACGGAAACGACATCCCCGTGCCCAAGGCAGCCGCCGACTTGGCCATGGACGCCGCCGCCTGCATCGGCTGCGGCGCCTGCGTGGCCGCTTGCCCCAACGCCTCCGCCATGCTCTTCACGGCGGCCAAGGTGTCGCACCTCGGCCTGCTCCCCCAGGGCCAGCCCGAGCGTTACGCGCGCGCGCGCAAGATGGTGGCGGCCATGGACGAGGCCGGATTCGGTGCCTGCACGAACCACGGAGAATGCGAGGCCGCCTGCCCGAAGCAGATCCGCGTGGAGTTCATCGCGCGCCTCAACCGGGACTTCATCCTGGGCTGCCTCAAGGCGCGGGAGGAGACCCGGAGCCACGGGGGGGCCGGCTAAAGGACTTCCGCTTTGGACCTCGAGCTAAAGCTGGGCATCGCCCGCAAGACCGAGCTCCTGGCCGCTCTCCCCGAGCCGGTGCTGCGCGGCCTGCTCGAGGAGAGCCGCGAAGTCGTCCTCGATCCCCATGAGATCCTCTTCGCGGAAGGAACCCCGGGCCGGACCATGTACCTGATCCTGGAGGGCGAGCTCGAGGTCTACAAAGGGGACCGGCGCCTCGCGCTCGGCGGACCCGGGCACTACTTCGGGGAGATGGCCCTGATCGACGGCAAGGCGCGGGCGGCCAGCCTGCGCGCCACCACCCGGACCCTCCTCCTGGAGGTGAGCGCGGAGCAGTTCCAGGAGAAGATCGCCACCAATCCGGCCGCCCTCCTCATCTTGAGCCGCACCATCTCCGAGCGCTCGCGCAACGACCTCTCGGCCCTGGACTTGAAGTTTCACGAGCTCGAGAGCTACGCGGCCGCGGTGCAGCAGGCGAACCACGAGCTGGCCGTGATGCGGCAGGAGCTGGAGGAGAGCAACCGCTTGCTCCAGCACCTCTCCACCATCGACACCCTAACCGGCCTCGCCAACCGGCGGCGCTTCGACGAGGCGATCGGGAGGGAGTGGCGACGGGCCATGCGCGACCGCACCCCCCTCTCCCTGATCTTCTGCGACATCGACTTCTTCAAGGGCTATAACGACACCTACGGCCATCCCGCCGGAGACGAGAGCCTGCGCCGGGTGGCGCGCTGCGTGGGGGAGATGTTCAGCCGGCCCGCCGACCTGCCCGCGCGCTTCGGAGGGGAGGAGTTCGTGGTGCTCCTGGCCAACACCGACGCCCCGGGCGCGGTCCATCTCGCGGAGCGGCTGCGGGCCAGCGTGGAGGCCCTGCGCCTGCCCCACTCCTCCTCGCCCATCGGGCCCCACCTGACCATCAGCCTGGGGGTGGCGGCCACCGTGCCCCCCCTGCGCTCGCTCCCCGCGGACTTGATCGCGGTGGCCGACCGCGCGCTCTACCAGGCCAAGCGGGAGGGCCGGAACTGCGTCCGCACCGCGCCCCGCCCGGAGTCCTAAGGGAGCGGAAGCGTCGCCGCGGTCTAGAGCTTCAGGACGTCCACGAGTTCCTTGACCGCGTCCGCGGAGCGGTGGAGCGCCGCCCGTTCGGCCTCCGTGAGCTTGATCTCCCAGATCTTCTCCACCCCCCGTGCCCCGAGCTGGGCGGGGACACCGACGTAGAGGCCCTTGATCCCGAACTCCCCCTCCAGGTAGCAGCAGCAGGGCAGCACCTGGTGCTTGTCCTTGAGCACCGCGGCCACCATTTGCGCGGTCGCGGAGGAGGGCGCGTAGTAGGCGGATCCGGTCTTCAGGAGGGAGACGATCTCCGCCCCCCCCGCGGCGGTGCGCTTCACGATGGCCTCCACCCGCTCGGGCGGCAGCAGCTCGGTGATGGGGATGCCGGAGACGGTGGAATAGCGGGGCAGGGGCACCATTGTGTCGCCGTGGCCGCCCAGGACGAAGGCATGGGTGTTCTCGACCGAGACCCCCAGCTCCTGGGCCATGAATGTGCGCATGCGGGCGCTGTCCAGCACCCCCGCCATCCCGAAGACCCGGTGCTTGGGGAGGCCGGAGACCTTGTACGCCACCTGGCACATGGCGTCCAGGGGGTTCGAGACCACGATCAGGATGGCTTGCGGCGAGTGCCGGAGGACGCTCTCCGTGCACTCGCGGACGATCTTGTAGTTGGTGTTGAGCAGGTCGTCCCGGCTCATGCCCGGCTTGCGGGCGATGCCGGCCGTGATCACCACCACGTCGGAGCCGGCGGTGTCCTTGTAGTCGTTGGTGCCCACGACCCGGGCGTCGGACCCTTCCACGGGAGTGGCCTCCTGGATGTCGAGGCCCTTCCCCTGGGGCATCCCTTCGATGATGTCGATGAGGACCACGTCCGCCAGCTCCCGGTCCGCGATGCGCTGGGCCAGGGTGGCGCCCACGTTTCCGCCGCCGACCACGGTGACCTTCCTGTTCATGTCAGAGGCTCCTTCCCAGCGCGATTCTACCCTCCGCCCCGCCCGCCGCACCAGAGACGGCATGCGGCCCAAGAGGCGCTCCGCTAGAATGGACCGGCCAAGGAGGCGCGATGCCCTACAAGCTGGTGACGGTGCCGGACGCGGGGGAGAGGATCGCCTTTCGGGAGGGCCGGCTGCAGGTGCCCCACCAGCCCATCGTGCCCTTCATCGAGGGGGACGGCACCGGCCCCGATATCTGGCGGGCCAGCGTGCGGGTCTTCGACGCCGCGGTAGCCAAGGCCTACGCGGGGAAACGCAGGATCCAGTGGATGGAGGTCTTTGCGGGCGAGAAGAGCCAGGAGCGGTTCCAAAGCTGGCTGCCGGACGAGACGGTGGAGGCTTTCCGCGAGTTCCTGATCGGGATCAAGGGCCCCCTCACCACCCCCGTGGGGGGCGGCTTCCGCTCCCTGAACGTGGCTCTGCGGCAGCTGCTCGACCTCTACGTCTGCCTGCGGCCGGTGCGCTGGTTCAAGGGCGTGCCCTCCCCGGTCAAGCATCCCGAGAAGGTGGACATGGTCATCTTCCGGGAGAACACGGAGGATATCTACGCGGGCATCGAGTTCGAGAGCGGGTCAAAGGAGGCCCAGAAGGTCCTGGCCTTCCTGGAGGAGACGTTCCCCCTCCTGTATAAGAAGATCCGCTTCCCCGCCACCACCGCCCTCGGGATCAAGCCCGTCTCCCGGGAGGGGACGGAGCGGCTGGTGAAGGCGGCCGTGCGCTACGCCATCGCCAACCGCCGGAAGAGCGTCACCCTCGTCCACAAGGGCAACATCATGAAGTTTACGGAGGGCGGCTTCCGAAGCTGGGGCTACGCCACCGCCGAGGAGACCTTCCCCCAGGAGACGTGGAGCTGGGAGCGCACCGCCCGTGTCAAGGAGGAGCAGGGAGCGGCAGCGGCGGCGGCCGCGGAGAAGGCGGCCGCGGGCCGGGTCATCATCAAAGACGCCATCGCCGACATCACCCTCCAGCAGGTCCTGACCCGCCCCGACGAGTTCGACGTCATCGCCACCCCGAACTTGAACGGCGACTACCTCTCCGACGCCCTGGCCGCTCAGGTGGGCGGAATCGGCATCGCCCCCGGCGGCAACATCAACTACGAATCCGGTCACGCCGTCTTCGAAGCCACCCACGGCACCGCCCCCAAGTACGCGAACCAGGACAAGGTGAACCCCGGCTCGGTCATCCTCTCCGGGGAGATGATGCTCCGCTATATGGGCTGGACGGAGGCCGCGGACCGCATCGTGCGGGGGATGGACGGGGCCATCGGCAACCGCGCCGTCACTTACGACTTCGCCCGCCTCATGGAGGGCGCGCGCGAGGTCTCCTGCAGCGGCTTCGCGGACGCGGTCATCGCCCACATGGGGACCTGACCGCTCCCCGGGACCCCTAGTCCGGGGAGAGGCGGCTCAGGATGCGCCCGGCGAGGGGCCCCGCCTCCGCCACGCAGGAATTGATGGCCACGCCCCGGTAGGCGCAGCCCGCCAGGTAGACTCCGGGATAACGCTCGAGCCGCGCCTCCGCCCGCGCCAGCCGGTCCAAATGACCCACGGTGTACTGGGGGATCCCGCGCGGGTGCCGGTATATCCGGACGAAGACGGGATCGGCGTCGAGGCCCATGGTGGTCTTGAGGTCCTTCCGCACGAGGGAGAGGAGGGCGGCGTCGTCGAGGGCGAGCACCTCCTCGTCGTGGGCGCCCCCGATCATGGCCCGCAGGAGAACGCGACCGGAGGGGGCGCGCCCGGGGTAGATGCTGGAGTCCCAGAGGACGCCCAGGATCCGCGGGCCTTCTCCTCGGGGGATCAGGAAGCCGAAGCCGTCCAAGGCGCGCGGCAGGCTCGACTCCAGGTAGCCCAGGCAAGCCACGGCCAGGGGAGCGCTCGGGATCCCGCGGAGGAGGGAAGCGAGCTCCTTGTCCAGCCCCTCGACGATGCGGGCGCTCTCCCCCGCGCCCCCCGTGAGGACCACCGCGTCCGCGGCCACCCTCCCGCCCCCGTCCAGTGCGAGCTCGTATCCGCCGCCTGCGGGCGTGAGGCCGCTCACGAGGACGCCGGTCTGGAGCGCGCCCCCCCGGGCGCGGGCGAGGGCCCGCACCAGGGTTTCCGTCCCTTCCCGAAAGGAGGTGAGGCGCCCGCGGGGAGCGCCCCCGGGCTCCCTTCTCTTGCCTTTCCCCTTCTTCCACATCTTGGCGAGAAGGGCACGGAGGAGACCGCCGTGGTCGGTCTCCATCTGCCACAGGGCCGGAAAGCAGGCCTTGAGAGAGAGACGCCGCGAGTCGCCCCCGAACACTCCCGACACCATGGGGTCGACCAAGACCTCCGCCGCCTGCCGCCCGAGGCGCCGGGAGGCAAAGGCATGGATCGTCTCATCGCCATCCGGTCGCGGTCGGGCCAGGGGCTCGAGGGCCAGGCGCAGCTTTCCCGACCACGACAAAAGGTCGCTCGCGAGGAACGCTCCCGGACCGGGGGGCAGGGGATGGAGCCGGCCCTTCCGGAAGATGTAGCGCCTCCGGGCGCGGTCGTGGCTCGGGAGAAGCTCGCCCTCCAGGCCCAGTTCCCGGACAAGGTCCAACGTCTCGGGCACGCTGTCCAGGAAGCCGTTCGGTCCCGCCTCCAAGAGATACCCGCCCGCTATCTCGCTCCGGATGTTCCCTCCCGTCCGGGGGGAACGCTCCAGCACGAGTCCCTCCACGCCGCGGGCGCGGCCGCCCTTCTTGTCGAGGGCCTGGGCCAGAGCCAGGCCGGCCACGCCGCCCCCCACGATCGCCACCCGTTTCACGGATGCTCCTCGAGGTGCCGCTCCACGAGGCGGGCCAGGGCCTCGATGAAGAGGGGGTGGGTGCCCAGGGGCTCGCTGCGGCGATAGTCCGTGATTCCCGCCCGCCGGGCCCGGTCCGCGAAGAGGATGTCGATCTCGTAGAGGGTCTCGATGTGGTCGGAGACGAAGGAGAGAGGGACGACCAGGACCTCCCGGACGCCCTCCTCCCCCAAGAGGTCCAGGATCTGGTCCGTGCCGGGGCCGATCCACTTGACGGGCCCGGTCCGGGACTGGTAGCCGAGGAGGTGCCGGTTGCCGAGGGCGAGGCGCGCGAGGACCCCTTCCCGGGTGGCCTCCGTTTCGCGCACGTAGGGGTCCCCGGCCGCGACGAGCTTTTGGGGCAGGCCGTGGGCGCTGAAGAGGAGCACCACCCCCTCCCGCCTCTCGGCGGGGAAACCCAGGAGCGCCCGACGCACGGTGTCCGCGAGCGCGTCGAGGTAGGTCGGATCCGTGGCGTAGGAGGCGATGCCGGTCACCCGGAAGCGGCCCTCCCAACCCGGCCGGGAGAGCCATCGCTGGAGCTCCCGCTCCGACGAGCCCGTGGTCGCCCTCGAGTAGTGAGGATAGAGGGTGAGGGTCACGACCCTAAGGATCCCCTCCCCGGCCAGGGCCAAGAGCGCCTCCTCCGTCGTGGGGTGCCAGTAGCGCATGGCGATGACCGTCCGGAATCGCGCGCCCCCGCGGCCGAGGCGGGCCTCCAGGGCTTCGGCCTGGGCGCGGGTGAAGCGGAGCTGGGGCGAGCCCCCCCCGATGAGCGCGTAGTTCCGCCGCACGAAGGGGCCGCGGGCCTTGGCGATGAGGCGGGCCAGGAGGGGCTGGAGGGATCTCCCCAGGGGAAGTTCGATGATGTCGCGGTCCGAGAAGAGGTTGACGAGGAAGGGCTCGACGGAGGGGAGGTCCGGCGGTCCTCCCAGGTTGAAGAGCAGGACGCCGACCGGCCGCGCCGAACCCTCCGCGGCCGGGCCCATCCTCAGATGGTCCGGGAGAAGACGGGCTTGTCAAGGGTCCGCGCCCGCAAGTAGCGGTCGAAGACCATGCAGAGGTTGCGGACAAAGAGCCGCCCCTTGGGGGTCACGAGCAGGCCCTCCCCCCCCACCTCCAGGAAGCCGTGGGCCACCGGGCCCGCCCGAAGCTCCGCGAGCTCGGGGGCGAAGTAGCGGTCGAAGTCGATGCCGAAGCGGGCCTCCACCCGGGCCCGCTCCAGGTGAAAGTTGCACATGAGCTCCGTGATCACGTGGGCGCGGAGCTCATCGTCGGCGTCCAAGAGGTAGCCGCGCTCGATCGGAAACCGCCCTGCCTCGAGGGCCGCGTAGTAGACGCTGAGCTTCTTGGTGTTCTGGGCGAAGGCCGCACCCACGCGACCGATGGCGGAGACGCCCAAACCGACCATGTCCGCGGCCGGTCGCGTCGTGTACCCCATGAAGTTCCGGTGCAGCCGTCTCTGCTCGGCCGCCCGCGCCAGCTCGTCCTCGGCGAGCGCGAAGTGATCCATGCCGATCTGCCGGTAGCCGGCGGCCAGGAAGCGCTCCATGGCCTCGAGAAAGAGCTCGATCTTCAGCTCCCGCGAGGGCAGGTCCTCGGGGCGGATCCGCTTCTGGTTGCCCCGGATCCAGGGCACGTGGGCGTAGGAGTAGACGGCCACCCGGTCCGGGCGCAGGGCGACCACCGCCTCCACCGAGCGACCGAAGGAGGCTCGGGTCTGGAAGGGGAGACCGTAGATGAGGTCGACGTTGATGGAGGCGTAGCCGAGCGAGCGGGCCACCTCGAACAGGGCGCGGGTCTCGAGCTCGCTCTGGATGCGGTTGATGGCCTGCTGCACCTCGGGCGTGAAGTCCTGCACGCCCAGGGAGAGCCGGTTGAAGCCCAACTCGCGGAGCCGCTCGATCTGCTCCCGGCTGGTGACCCGGGGATCCACCTCGATCGCGACCTCCGCCCCCGGCTGTACGTCGAAGTGACGCGTCACGGCCTCGTGGAGGGCCGTCATCTGGGGCACCGAGAGGTAGGTCGGCGTTCCGCCCCCCCAGTGGTACTGCACGACCCGCCGGCGCCCCTTGAGCCGCGCGGCCAGCATCTCGATCTCGCGCTTCAAGTAGCCGAGGTAGTGGGCGGCCACCTCGCGCCGGCGGGTGATGATGACCATGCACCCGCAGAAGGAGCAGCGCTCCTCGCAGAAGGGCAGGTGGAGATAGAGGGAGAGGGGCTCCTCGGCCTTCTCCGCGGCCGCGTCGAGCTGCCGTCGGTAGGCGGCTTCGTCGAAGGAGCCTGCGAACTCCACCGCCGTGGGGTAGGAGGTGTAGCGCGGGCCGGGTCGATCGTACTCGCGCAGAAGGTCCGCGGTCACCGGGACCCCCATGGGGTCGGAGCCGGAAATCCGACCCCGCTCGTCGGGTGAGGTCTTGCCCATCGTCATGGCGCGCTCCTCGTGGAAAGCTCGCGCACCGCGTCCACGAGCACCTGCGCGTGGTCGGCCGGGGTCACGGGCAGGATCCCGTGGCCAAGGTTGAAGACATGCCCGGGGGAGGAACCGGGGCGCTCGCCCTCCCCGGAACCCTCCTCTTTTGAGCGGGCCTCGCGCAGGATCGCGGCCGTGCGGGCGCGGATCAGGGCGGGGGGGCCGAGCAGCACCGCGGGATCGAGGTTTCCCTGGAGGGCGATGCCGGGGCCGAGCCTCCGGCGGGCGGCGTCGAGCCCGATGCGCCAGTCGAGGCCGAGCACGTCGGCCCCTACCTCCGCGCAGCTCTCGAGGAACCCGCCCGTTTCACCCCCGTAGTAGAGGCGGGGCGGGGGCCCGCCCTCCGGGGCCGGCCCGAGAGAAGCCACCGCCTCAAACACCCGGCGCGCGTAGGGAAGGGCGAAGGTTCGGAAGTCCGCGGGGCTCAGGATCCCGGCCCAGGTATCGAAGAGCATCGCCGCCTGGGCGCCCGCTTTGACTTGCTCCCCCAGGTAGGAGGCGACCACCGCCGCGCACTTCTCGAGCAGGAGGTGGGCGGTCGCGGGGTCGGAGAAGAGGAGGCCCTTCCAGGCGGCGAAGGACTTGGACCCGCCCCCTTCCACGAGATAAGCGGCCATGGTGAAGGGAGCCCCCGCGAAGCCGATGAGGGGCACCGCCCCCCCGAGCTCGCGCCGGATGAGCCGCACGGCGTCCAGGACAAAGGGGGTGGCCTCCTTGGCGTCGGGGGTGCGGAGCGCCACCACGTCCGCGCGCCCCTTGACCACCCCCAGGATCACGGGGGCGGGCCGGAACTCCACGGGGACGCCCATCCCGGGCAGCGGGATCAGGATGTCCGAGAACAAGATGGCGGCGTCGACGCCCAGGCGCCGCACGGGCTGAAGCGTCAGCTCGCAGGCCAGCTCGGGCGTGCGGCAGGAAGTCAGGAAGTCGTGCTTCGCGCGCAGGGCCTGGTACTCGGGGAGGTAGCGCCCCGCCTGGCGCATGATCCACACCGGGGTGCGCTCCACCGCCTCCCGCCGGCAGGCGCGGAGGAAGAGGGGCGCTCGCGAGGGGGTCGAGCCCGGGCGCGCGGGGGAGGGAGCGGGGACGGTGGCCTCAGGCAAAGGCCACCTCGAGGGAGGCGAGGGCGGCGGCCACGGTTTCCTTTACCTCGGCCTCGCTGTGGGCGGCGGAGAGGAAGTTGGCCTCGAACTGCGAGGGGGCGAGGTAGTGGCCACGGTCGAGCATGGCGTGGAAGAAGCGCCCGTAACGCGCGGTATCCGATCGCGCCGCCACCGACCAGTCCGTCACTTCCTCCGAGTTAAAGAAGAGCGTCCACATCGAGCCCACGCGGGCCAGCCGGCAGGCCCAGCCCCGCTCCGTGATGGCGGCCGCGAGCCCGGCCTCCAGCGCAGCTCCCCGCTCCTCGAGGCGGTGGTAGAGGTGGGGGTCGGCCTCGATCGCACGGAGGGTGGCCAGGCCCGCGCTCATGGCCAGCGGATTCCCGGAGAGGGTGCCCGCCTGGTAGACGGGGCCGGCGGGGGCGATGAGCTCCATGAGGTCGCGGCGTCCGCCGTAGGCGCCCACGGGCAGCCCCCCGCCGATGATCTTGCCCAGGGTGGTGAGGTCGGGGCGCACGCCATAGCGGGCCTGGGCGCCCCCCGGCCCGACGCGGAAGCCGGTCATCACCTCGTCAAAGATGAGGATCGACCCCTGGTCCGTGCACAGCTCGCGCAGCCCCTCCAGGAAACCCGGACGCGGCGCCACCACCCCCATGTTCCCCACCACCGGCTCCACGATGACGGCCGCCACCGCTCCCGGATGCTCCCGGAACCGCCGGTCGACGCTCCCGAGGTCGTTGAAGACCGCGGTCAGGGTGTCGCGGGCGGTGGCCTCCGTGACCCCGGGGCTGTCCGGGGACCCGAAGGTCGCCGCCCCCGAGCCGGCCTTGATGAGGAAGGAGTCCCCATGACCGTGGTAGCAGCCCTCGAACTTGACGAGCTTGGGGCGCCCGGTGGCGCCGCGGGCCAGGCGCAGGGCGGACAGGGTGGCCTCGGTGCCGGAGTTGACCATGCGCACCATTTCCAGGGAGGGGACGAGATGGCGGAGCGTCTCCGCCATCTCCACCTCCAGCCGCGTGGGAGCTCCGAAGGAGGTCCCAAGGCCCGCCTGCGCGCGGATCGCCCCCACCACCGCGGGGTGGGAGTGGCCGAGGATCAGGGGTCCCCAGGAGCCCAGGTGGTCGATGAAGACGTTTCCGTCCTCGTCCCATACCCGCGCGCCCTCGGCCCGGGCGATGAAGAGGGGCGTGCCCCCCACCGCGCGGAAGGCGCGGACCGGAGAGTTGACGCCGCCGGGGAGCAGGGTCCGGGCCCGCGCGAAGAGGGCCCCGCTCTCGCGCGTCTTAGGCGGGGTCGCAACCGTGATCGGGCTCATGGCAATCCGGCCGGCGCCCCTCAGGCGAGGAGCCGCGCCGCCTCCTTGGCAAAATAGGTCAGGATGATGTCCGCCCCCGCCCGGCGGATGGAGATGAGCGCCTCCATCGCGACCCGGGTTTCGTCCAACCAGCCGTTCCGCGCCGCCGCCTTGATCATGGCGTACTCGCCGGAGACGTTGTAGGCGGCGAGGGGAACCTGGAAGCGCTCCTTCACGCGGTAGACCACGTCCAGGTAGGCGAGAGCGGGCTTCACCATGACGATGTCCGCCCCCTCCGCGAGATCGGCCGCCACCTCCCGCATCGCCTCGTCCGTGTTGGCGGGGTCCATCTGGTAGCCGCGGCGGTCGCCGAAGGCGGGGGCGGAGCCGGCCGCCTCCCGGAAGGGCCCGTAGAAGCCGGAGGCGTACTTCGCGGCGTAGGAGACGATCACCACGTCCGCGCGGCCGGCCTGATCCAGGGCGCCCCGGAGGGCGCCCACCCGTCCGTCCATCATGTCCGAAGGCGCGACCACGTCCGCCCCCGCCGCCGCATAGGCCAGGGCCGCCTTGGCCAGGAGGGGGAGGGTGCGGTCGTTGTCCACGTCCAGCCGCCCGTCCGGCCCGGGGGCGAGGGGCCCGCAGTGGCCATGGTCTGTGTACTCGCAGAGGCACACGTCCGCCCAGAGCGAGAGTTCCTTCAGCTCGCGCCGGAGGGCCCTCAGGGCGCGGGGCACCGGCCCGTCCTCGGCCGAGGCACCGCTGCCCTCGGCGTCCTTCTTCTCGGGCAGTCCGAAGAGGATCACCCCCGGAACCCCGAGGGAGGCCAGTTCCCGGCACTCCTCGAGGAGCCGGTCCACGCTCATCTGGTAGCAGCCGGGCATGGCCGCGATCTCCCGGCGCACGCCCTCCCCCCCGCACACGAAGAGGGGGGCCACCAGGTTGTCCGGGGAGAGGCGGGTCTCGCGGACCAGGCGCCTCAGGGTCTCGTTCCGCCGGAGGCGCCGCGGACGATGGATGGGATAGCTCATGGGGCGACTCCTTGCTGAGGGGAGAGAAGAAGCACGAGCGCCTGGGCGAGGTTTCGGGCCGAACGCTCCGCCGCTTCCAGGTCGGGGGGCGCACCCAACGACTTGAGGGCGGCGGAGGTGGTGGGCCCGATGCTGGCGATCCGCGTGCGCCCCGAGAGGTGTGCGAGGTCGGCCCCGCCGAGGATCGCGGCCAGATTGGTGGCGCTCGAGGGGGAGAGGAAGCAAACGGCGGCGATGCGTCCCTCGTCCAGGAGCCGGGAGAACTCCGCGACCGGGGCGGGCGGGGCGGACCCGGTCTGGTAGGCGACGGGGTCGACGACGCGCGCGCCCCCCGCCGTGAGCGCCTCGCGAAGCTCGGGTCGAGCGAGGTCGGAGCGGGGCCAGAGGACGCGGAGCGGCCTCCCCTCCGCCGCGGCGAGGAGGGCCGCCGCGAGCGCCCGGGCCCCTGCCTCCGCCGGCTGGAGGTCCGCGAGGAGGCCGCAACCGAAGAGGGCGGCGGCCGTGGCCGGCCCCACGACAGCCAGCCGCGGCCTCCGAGCGGCCGCCGCCCACGCCCGCGGCCACCCCGGTCGACGGCAGAGGGCCTCCACCGCGTGGGCGCTGGTGAAGGCGAGCCAATCGAATCCCGAAAGCTCCTGAAGCGCCTCCTCGAGGGGACGCCCGTCGGACGGGGGCTGGATGGAGATCGTGGGCAGGAAGAAGACCTCGAGGCCCCCCGCCTTGAGCCAGCCCGAGAGGGAGGCCTCCGGCCCCTCCTCCCGGGTGACCACGACCATGGGCCGGGCGGACATCAGGCCTCGAACCCGGCGGGGCCCGCGTGCAGGGCCCGCACCCGGGCCAGGATGGGGGCGGCGCCCTGCCGAAGGAGCCGCTCCCCCAAGGCCTCGCCCAGGGCCCGCGCCTCCGCCTCCCCGCCGACATCGCGGGCCTCGCTGTCCCGCACGACTTCGCCCCCCTCCACATCCGCCACCAGTCCTCGGAGGGTGAGGCGGCGTCCGGCCAGGGTGCCCAGGGCGCCCACCGGAACCTGGCAGCCTCCTTCGAGGCGGGCGAGCAGGGCCCGCTCGGCGGCGGTGGCCAGGCGCGTGGGCTCGTGATCGAGGGGGGCCAGGAGACCGGCCACCTCCGGCTCCCCGGCCCGGATCTGCACGGCGATCGCGCCCTGGCCCGCCGCGGGCAGGAGAGCCTCCGGCTCGAACACCTCGGCGATCCTCCCCTCCAAGCCCAGCCGCAGGAGCCCCGCTCGGGCCAGGACGATCGCGTCGCACTCGCCGCGCTCCAGCTTCTCGAGGCGGGTGGGGACATTCCCGCGCAGGTCGATGACCCTGAGATCCGCCCGCAGAGCCAGGAGCTGGGCCCGGCGCCGCAGCGAGGAGGTGCCGATCCGCGCTCCTTCCGGCAGGGCCTGGAGGCTTGGGGCGACCTTGGAGAGGAGGGCATCACGGGGATCCTCCCGCACGAGCACCGCTCCCAGCTCGAGCCCCTCTGCAATCCCGGTGGGAAGGTCTTTGAGGCTGTGGACGGCGACGTCGATCGTTCCCCTCCGGAGGGCGTCCTCGATCTCCCGGGTGAAGGCGCCCCGTCCCCCGATCGCGGCCAGGGCCGCCTCCGGCCGCTTGTCCCCCAGGGTGCGCACGATGACCCGCTCCACGCCCAGCCCGGCGTGGCCGGCCCTCAAGCGGGCGACCACGTGGTCGGCCTGCCAAAGCGCGAGACGACTGCCCCGCGTTCCCACCCGCAGCGTATCGCGGGCGCTAGGTCCCGCCATCCATCTCCTTTTCTCCGCGGCCCTCGCCGCCTAGGGCAAAGAGGTCCTGCAGGGCGCGGAGGCGCGAGAGGCCCGCCTCCGACGCCAGGTCCAGGGCCTTGAGACGCGTGGTGGGCAGATGGAGCAGCCGGTTGACGAGGGACCGGGTGAGCCGATCCACCTGCTCCTGCTCGTGGGGCGCGAACTGCCGGAGGCTCTTGCCCACCTCCTCCGCCCGGAGCCTCTCGAAATGGTCCCTGAGCTCGCGCAGGAGGGGTGTCGCCTCCAAGCCGCGGAACCAGGCCAGGAACCGATCGCACTCCTCCTCCACGATGGCCTCCACGCGCGCCACCTCGCGCTGGCGCCGGGCCAGGTTCTGGTCCGCGATCGCGCGCAGGGCGTCGATCGAGTAGAGGAACACGTTTTCCTGCCGGGTCCCCAGGGGGTCCACGTTCCGGGGAACCCCCAGGTCGACCAGCACCAGGGGCCGGTGCGGCCGCTGCCCCATGGCCCGCCCGACCGCCTCGGCGGTGATCAAGTGACCGGGGGCCCGGGTGGCGCACACCACCACGTCCGCCTGGGGCAGAAGCTCCCCGATCTCCGAGAGCGGGAAAGACGCTCCCTCCACCTCGCGCGCCAGCGCGTCCGCCCGGGCTTTCGTCCGGTTGGCGATCCAGAGCGCGGCCGGCCGCTTCTCTGCAAAGTGTCGGGCGACCAGACCGCCGGTCTCCCCCGCCCCCAAAACCAGCACGCGCCCGCGGCGCAGATCGCCGAAGACCTTCATGGCCAGGCCGACGGCGGCGGACGCCACCGACACCACCCCCGCCGAGATCCCGGTTTCGGCGCGGGCCCTCTTCCCGGCGTGGACGGCGGTGGTGAGGAGACGATCGAGGAGCACTCCTCCCCTGCCCTCCTCCCGGGCCAGGGCGTGGGCATCTTTCACCTGCCCCAGGATCTGCATCTCGCCCAGCACCATCGAGTCCAGGCCGGCGGCGACCCGGAAAAGGTGCCGCGCCGCTTCCCCCTCGCCGTGGGCGTAGCGGTGGGGCGACGGCGAGAGGAGGTCGGCGCCTTTGATCCGCGAGACAAGGGTGCGCAGCCGCTCCTCGGCCGCGAGGGGGTCGGTGGTGAAGGCGTACAGCTCGGTCCGGTTGCAGGTGGAGAGGACCATGACCTGGTCGAGCCCTTCGCCCCGCGCCTGGCGCAGGAGCGCCCGGACCTCCTCGGGCCCGAAGGCCAGCGCCTCCCGCACCTCGACCGGCGCCGTTCGATGATTCATGCCGAGCAGGAAGAGTTGCATGGAGCCTCAGGCGAAGACGTGGAAGGCGGAGAGCCGGGCGGCGAGGAAGGAGAAGACCAGGAGGGCGAAGCCCACGAGGGAGACCGCAATCGTGCGGCGGCCCGTCCAGTGGAGGCCGTGGTGGAGAAGGAGGACGACGAGGTAGACCGTCCAGACCGCGACCGTGAGAAGGAACTTGGGGTCCTTGGCGAAGCCGGGGAACTCCGACGCCGCCCAGAGCGCCCCGAAAATGACGGTCGCGGTGAGGAAGACGAGGCCGAAGGCCACCGCCCCCAGGCTCATGCGAGCCAGGACCTCGAGGGGGGGGAGGCGCTCGTAGACGAGGCCGAAGCGGCTCTTCTTGAGCTCGTGGTAAAGAAGCAGGAAGAGGAGGCCGTAGACCGCGGACGCCGCGAAGGCGGTGTAGCCGAGCACCGCGGTGACGGTGTGGAGGGCGAAGAGCGGGCTCCGCAGGACGGAAGGGAAGCTTCCGGTCGAGATGAAGGCGGATGAGAAGGTCTGGAAGAGGAACGAGAACGAGATGAGGAACATCCCCGTCTTGCGCACCTTGCTCCGCCACTCCACGAAGAGGTAGACGAGGGCGAGGGCGAAGGCCACCGTGGTCATGACCTCCGCGGTGGAGGCGAGGGGGACGTGTTCGTAGAGGGCGGTGCGGAGGCCGATGAACAGGGCGTGCAGGCCCAAGATGCTCTCCATGAGGACCCGGGCCGCACGGGCCGCGAAGGGGTCCTCCCGAAAGAAGTCAACCGCGTAGGCCACGACGGCCAGCGCGTAGAGCATGGGCAGCATCGTGTTCAACAGCTTTATGGTCGCGTCCACGGCGCGCTCCCTTTTCGGCCCCCTTCCGCTCGCGAAGGCGAGGCCGTCGGCGTCCGCGAGCGCGGGGGAGAGATCGCGGGGGACCGCGGTCCGCCCCGACGGAGGCGGGCGCCGAGCTAGAACGGTTGAGGTACGGGCGACGGATGAGCCCGAGGGCTCAGGCGGGGGGCGGGCGCGCGAAGAGCGGGACGAGGAAGCGGGGCGCGAGGGGACCCACCCCGGCCTCGAGGAGCGTGAAGGGAGATCCTTGCGGCGTGAACAGGCGGGCGCGCCGCTCCGCCCAGCGGGCCCAGAGGAGGCCCGCGGCGAGGGCGAGGGGCCCGGCGGAAGCCGGCAACACGAACAGGAGGGGAGGGGGGACGGGACCCTCCATCCGAGCCCCCGGCGCGGAGGCGGGAGCCGTCTGGTGGATGAGGAGCACCAGGGTCCAGAGGGCGAGGGCCTTCCGACCCCAGAAGAGGGGCACGCCCCTCCGGCGCAGAGCCAGGAGGGTCAAGAGAAGGAGCGCGCCCACGCCCCAGCGGAAGGCCACGCCCCACTCCAGCAAGCGCCCCTGGGAGATCCGAAGCCAAAGGAGCCAACCGTGAAGGGCGGAGAGAGGAAGAACGAGGGCGGCGGCCGCGAGCGAGAACAGGGGGCGGCCTTGGAGCCCGAAACCCCCGGAGTGGGCCGTGAGGCGGACCGGGCGCGACCCCGTCATGCCTTGGACCTTACACCTTAGACGGGCGGGGCGCAAGGTTCGGCGGGTCCCGGGACGCGCGGTCGGTTCTCTCCGCATCCCGGAAGGGGAGGCCCCATCAGCCGAGCTTTAGAAAGCGGGCCTCCCGGATCCCCGCCAGCTGCGGCAGCTCCGCGAGGACCTCGGCCGAGACCTCGCTGTCAACTTCGATCAGCATGACCGCGCGCCCGCTGCCCGGCTTGCGGCCCAGCCCCATGCGCGCAATATTGATCTTGCGCTTGCCCAGGAGCGTCCCCACCTCCCCCACCACGCCGGGGGTGTCCTCGTTCTTCACGAGCAGGATGTTCCCCTGGGGGATCGTGTCCACCTCCACCCCGTCCACGTCCACCAGCCGCAGGTGGTTCCGGCCAAAGACCGTGCCCGCCACCGAGAGGTCCTCCTCGCTGGTCTTCAGTCGGAGGGCGATGAGGTTGGCGAAAGCCATGTTCGCGGAGGAGGTGGACTCCAGGATCTCGACTCCCCGGTCTTTGGCGAGGGCGAGGGCGTTGACGAGGGTGACCCCTTCCGCCAGCGTCGGACGCAGGACGCCGTTGACGGCCGCGGAGAGAATGGGCTTGGCATCGAACTCCCGCAGGTCGCCGTAGAGGCCGAGCTCGATCCGCTCCAGCGAGCCCCGGCAGACCTGGCCCAGGAAGAGACCGAGCCGCTCCGCCAGCTCCATGGCCGGCCGCACCTGATCGTAGAGATCCCCGGAAAGGGAGAAGAAGTTCACCGCCTGCTGGATCACGCCTCCCTTGAGGTAGTCGCGGACCTGGATCGCGATGTCGGTGCCCACCCGCTCCTGGGCCTCCCGGGTGGCGGCCCCGATGTGGGGCGTGGCCACCACCCGCGGGTGCTGGGCCAGCCGCCAGTCCTGGGGCGGTTCCTGGCCGTGGACGTCGAGGGCCGCCCCCCCCACCCGCCCGCTCTCCAGCGCGGAGAGGAGCGCCTCCTCGTCGATGAGCTCGCCCCGGGCCGCGTTTACGATGCGGAGGCCGGGCTTGGCCCCCGCCAACTCCTTCTTGCCGAGCAGATGGTGCGTCTCCCGGGTCAGGGTGGTGTGCAGGGTGAGGAAATCAGAGCTCTGCAGGAGCTCGTCCAGGCTTCTGAGCTTGACGTGGGCCTGCTCCGCCACCGACGGGGAGACGAAGGGGTCATGGGCCGCGACTTCCATCCCCAGGGCGCGGCAGCGGGCCGCCACCTCGCGTCCGATCCGGCCCAACCCCACCACCCCGATGCGCTTGCCGCTGAGCTCCACCCCCGCGAAGCTCTTCCGGTCCCACTTGCCGGCCTTCATGGAGGCGTCCGCCTGGGGGATGTTGCGGGCCAGGGCGAGGAGGAGGGCCATGGCGAGCTCGGCGGTGGAGATGAGATTCCCCCCGGGCGAGTTCATGACGATGACCCCCCGCCGGGTGGCTGCCGCTAGGTCCACGTTGTCGACCCCCACCCCCGGACGGCCGATCACCTTGAGGCTCGTCGCCGCCTCCAGGACCTCGCGCGTCACCTGGCTGCCGCTACGAATGAGCAGAGCCTCGTAAGGGGGGATCCGCTGGGCGAGCTCCGCGGGAGGAAGCGCCTTCATCACGTCGACCGTCCACCCCTCGGCGCGGAGGATCTCGAGGCCGCGGTCGGTGATGCCCTCCAAGACCAGAATCTTGTAGCTCAAACCAAAGACCTCAAAGAAGAGAGCGAGCCGCCGCGTCTGCCGCCCGGCCGCTCGTAGTTTAATCTGTTAGCGGCTCCTGGGCGGCTCGTCCGTCGCGCGGGAGCAGCGCTCTCCCCTACTCCCCGAGGGCGCGGAGAGCGCGAAGAGCCCCCGTCGCAGGCCGGGTACGGGCCCCTTCCGGGCCTCCGATCCTTCCACAGAAACTGTGGAAAACCCTGTGGAAACTCCGCGTAAGGGCCAGTCTAATTCACTGTCACACAACTTCTTGGAGCGATCTGCACTCTGTGACAGCAGCATGACGAAGGCACGCGATTTGCGTAATTGGAGTTTCGAACGACGTGGTGTCGAGCGGAGGGGCCGGACGCCCTCTTGCGTCCTCAGCCAAAAGCGGGTGTGGCCCGTGAGCGGGCCCCGTCCACCGCTTCCCCGAGGGCACCGACCACGTAATCGATTTCTGTGTCCGTGGTGAAGCGCCCCAGTCCGAAGCGCAGGGCGGTATAGACCCGTTCGTCGGGGAGGCCGAGGGCCCGCAGGACATGAGATCCCTTCCCCCCCGCCTCCGAGCACGCCGCTCCCGACGAGATCGCGAGGCGACCTTGGAGAGAGAGGATGAGGGTCTCCGCTTCGGCGCGGGCAATGGAGACGTTCAGGTTTCCGGGAAGACGCGGCTCGGCTGCCCCGTTGAGCTCCACTCCATCCAGGCGGGCGCGCAAGGCGGAAAGGAGACGATCCCGCAGGGCGCGCACTCGCTCCGCCTCGCCCGAGGCCAGAGCCTCCCCGGCCAGCCGGGCGGCGGCGCCAAAGCCGACCAGGCCGGGCACATTCAGGGTCCCCGCGCGGAGGCCCTTCTCCTGCCCGCCCCCCTCGATCTGGGCCTGGAGCCGCACGCGCGGCCTCCCCTTGCGGACGTAGAGCGCGCCCACGCCCTTGGGGCCGCACATCTTGTGGGCGGAGAGGCTCATGAGGTCCACCCTCCAGGCCCCAACGTCCACGGGGACGTGCCCGAGGGCCTGCACGGCGTCGGAGTGGAAGAGGATTCCCCGCTCGCGGCAGACCTCGCCCACCTCGGCCACGGGCTGGAGGGTTCCGATCTCGTTGTTCGCGGCCATGAGCGAGACGAGAACGGTGTCGCTGCGCAGGGCGGCCAGGACCGCCGCCACCTCCACCACCCCCTCCCGCCCCACCTCGACGCGGGTAATGGCAAAACCCTCCCGCTCCAGGCTGCGGCAGGGCTCGAGCACCGCCGCATGCTCGATCACGCTGGTCACGATGTGGCCTCCGCCCGCGGCCCGAGCCCCCATCGCCCCCTTGAGCGCCAGGTTGTCCGCCTCCGTTGCTCCGGAGGTGAAGACGATCTCGTCGGGGGAGGCGCCCACGAGCGCCGCCAACTCGGCGCGCGCCTCCTCGACGGCCCGGTGCGCTTCCTGGCCGAAGGCATGGGCGCGTCCGGAGGGATTGCCAAAGCGCTCGGTGAAGAAGGGCAGCATGGCCGCGAGCACCGCGGGGTCGAGAGGCGTCGTGGCGTGGTAGTCGAGGTAGGTCGGCCTCATCGAAGCATGATAGCGGAGAAACACCCGAACGCGCCAAGTCCAGCAAGCGGACGACCTTTGGGCCTGTACGCGCCGTCACAACCCTCCCTGGCGCGGAGTCGTATAATCCAGCGAGAGGGAGAAACGACAATGCGGAAGAGCGCGGCGTTCGCGATCCTGGCGGTGGCGATGGCGGGAGCGGCCTGGGCGCAGGAGGCCAAGGACGAGGAAGAGGCCCGTTCGGAGCCCGTGCGCCGGATCCGGGTCCTGCAGAACCCCTACGACATCTCATCCTTCTATCGCTCCGACCCGAGCGCAAACTACTTCGGATACCAGGGCCCGAGCCTCGACTACCGCGGGCCCTACTCCGTGGCCGGCTTCTACCGCTCGCAGCAGTCTCCCACCTACCCCCCCGCGGCAGGCCCCTACGCCTATGGGCGGTTCTGGAACAGCGGATACGGGCGGGGCGGAGTGGTCGTGGGCTTCCGCCGCCGGATCGGCCAGAACGGCGACCTCTTCCTGCTCGCCCCCACGTTCCTAGCCCCCGTGGGGCCGCTGGCGGGCGCGTTCTTCGAGGGGCGTTAGCTCAGCCGTCGAGCCCCAGGACCTGCCGCACCGTCCGGCCCACCTCGCGCAGGAAGCGATCCGCGTAGCTCGTGAGGGGGCCGACGGTCTCGTCCCGCTCCATCCTCTCCACGCGGCCCATGGGATAGAAGACGGTCGTCAGCCCGATCACGCTCTCTTCCTGGCGGGCCAGCTGCCGCATCCAATCGTCGAAGGCCACGAGATCGAGGCCCCGGACCACCACCCCCGCCGGCTGGAGGGAGAGGAGCAGTCCCCACACCCTCTCCTTGGGGCTGTGGAGGTAGAGGATTACGGGCGCGCCTTCGGATAGATCCAGCCCCGTCATTCGGCGGGCGGCGCCTCTCCCCGGCGCTCCGCCAGGAAGGCGGTGATCCTCTTGGCCCCTTCCCGCAGGTCCTCCAGAGAGCGGGCGAACGAGATCCGGATGTAACCGGGGGCGCCGAAGCCCTCCCCGGGAACGACGGCCACGCCCTTCTCCTCCAGCAGCCGGCGCGCCAGCTCGAGGCTGGTCGGCATCTCGGGGGTCAGGTAGCGCGCCAGGTTCGGAAAGAGATAGAAGCCTCCCTCGGGCTCCACGCAGGTCACGCGGGGGAGGGCGGCGATGGCGGGGTGGAGAAAGTCGCGGCGGCGCCGATACTCCGCGACCAGGCCCTGCACGAACTTCTGGGGACCGGTGAGGGCCTCGATCGCGCCCACCTGGGCGAAGGTGGTGGGGCTCTGGGTGCTGTGGGAGGCCAGGGCCGCGCAGGCGTCCACCAGGGCCTTTGGCCCCAGGACCCAGCCGATCCTCCAGCCCGTCATGCAGTAGGTCTTGGACGTGGTACCGATGATCACCAGGCGATCCCCCACCGAGTCGCGCAGGGTCTGCAGCGCGGAGGGATCGGGACGGTCGAAAACGAGCTGGGAGTAGGTGTCGTCGTAGAGGAGCGTGAATTTCCGCCGCTGCGCCATGTCTCCGATCACCAAGAGCTCGTCGGGATCGATGAGCATGCCGGTGGGGTTCCCGGGGCTGTTCAGCACCACCGCCTTGGTGCGGGGTCCGGTGGCCTTGCTGATCATGCGGGCCGAGATCTTGAAACCGTCCTTCTCCTGGGCGGGGACGAAGATCGGGCGCGCCCCCGCTAGGCGCGCGGCTTCCGCGAAAGTGGGCCAGTAGGGCGAGGGAATGACGACTTCGTCCCCCTTGTCGAAGAGGCATTGGCCGGCGAGGTAGAGGGCCTGCTTTCCGCCCACCGTGATAGCGACCTCTTCGGGGGCGAAGGAGAGCCGGAAGTCCTTCTTGTAGCGGCTGGCCACGGCCGCGCGCAGCTCGGGCAGGCCGGCCGAGGGAGCGTACTTGGTCTTTCCCGCCTCCAGGGCGGCGACGGCCGCGGCCAAGATGTGGGGAGGAGTGGGCTGGTCGGGCTCCCCCACGCTGAAATCGAAGACCCACACCCCCTTGGCCTTCATGGCCGCGGCCAGCTGGGACACCGCCACCGTGGGGGAGGTGTGCAGCTTGAGCACGCGCGCGGAGAGGTCGGTCGCGGACCCGGTGCCGGTCATCGGACCCGCCGGCGCCGGCGCCGGCTCTGGGGGGCGACGGAGGCCAGGCCTTGCTTCTCCCCCAGCCGGCGCTCCACCACCGGCGGCACCAGCTCCCGCACCGAGCCCCCGAGCTGGAAGACCTCCTTCACCAAGCGGGAGGAGACGTAGGAATAGCCCTCGGCGGCCATGATGAAGATGGTCTCGATGCCCGGGTTCAAGCGGCGATTCATGAGCGCGAGCTGGAACTCGAACTCGAAGTCCGAGATCGCGCGCAGCCCCCGCACGATGACGGAGGCCCCCGCCTTCATCGCGTAGTCCACGAGGAGCCCGGAGAAAGTGTCCACCCGGACCCGGGGATTGCCGCGGTAGGCCTCGCGGATGATCTCCACCCGCTCCTCAACGCTGAAGAGGGGCCGCTTGTCGGCGTTGTTCAGGATCGCGATCACCAGCTCGTCGAAGACGGAGAGGGCGCGGGCCACGATGTCGATGTGGCCGTTGGTGATGGGATCGAAAGAGCCCGGGAAAACAGCCAGCGATTTCGGCTTGCGGTTCACGGCTCCCCCCCCGGTGCCCGCTCGCGGTAGAAGCTCAGACGCTGATCGCCTACCCGGACCAAGCGGGTCCGGACGAGGCCCCCTATTGTCTCCGGGAGGGCGCGCTTTTTGAAATGCTCGGCCACCGCCACCCCCTCCGCGGCCAGCAGGCCCGCGGAGGCGAGCCCCTCCAGAAGCGGCTCGTAAAGCTCGCTCGCGTAGGGCGGGTCCAGATAGACGATGTCGAAGCGCGCGCCCTGGGCGGCGAGGCCGGCCAGGCAGAGCCGGGCCTCTTGACGGAAGACCAGGACCTCGCCCCCCGCCCCCTTAAGGGCGCGCGCGTTCTCGCGAATGGCCGCCACCGCGGCCGGGTCCCCGTCCACGAGGACCACCCGCGCCGCCCCCCGCGACAGCGCCTCCAGGCCAATGCCGCCGCTGCCCGCGAAGAGGTCCAAGAAGCGGCAACCGGGCAGGGCGGGGGCGAGGATGTCGAAGAGCGTCTGCCGGACCCGGGCGCCCGTGGGGCGGGTGAGGAGGCCCTTTGGCGCGGCGAGCCGGCGGCCCTTCTCGCGGCCCGCGATGATCCTGGGCACGCCGGATACGATACCGCCGGAGGGGGACGGCGTCCACGGTTCCTGGCCGCGCGCCCTACCCGACCTGGGCGAGCCCGAACCGCCGCTCCCAACCGCCCTGCTCGAGGAAGGCTCGGAGGGGGCCTTCCGGGGAGGCCTCTTCGAGGCAGCGGAAGGCCTCGACCCGGGCTCGCTCCAAAAGGTCGCGGTCCCGCAGCAGGCGGCCCACGCGGAACGCGGGCAACCCCGACTGGCGGGTGCCGAAGAAATCCCCGGGCCCGCGGATCTCCAGGTCCTTCTCCGCGATCAAGAACCCGTCCGTGGTCGCAACCATCACCTCCAGGCGGGCGCGCGCCACCTCGGAGAGGCGTCCGTGGGAGAGGAGCACGCAGGTGGAGGGGCCTCCCCCTCGGCCCACCCGGCCCCGGAGCTGGTGCAGCTGGGCGAGGCCGAAGCGCTCGGCGTGCTCGACCACCATCACGGTGGCGTTGGCCACGTCCACCCCGACCTCGATCACGGTAGTGGCCACCAGGACCTGGATCTCTCCGCGGCCGAAGGCGGCCATCACGGCTTCTTTCTCCCCGCTCTTGAGCCGCCCGTGGAGCAGCCCCACCCGCGCTGCGGGCAAGGCCGCCCGCCACTCCGCGGTCATCTCCACCGCCGCCCGCACGTCCTCGAGCTTCTCGGACTCCTCCACCAGGGGGTAGACCACGTAGGCCTGGCGCCCGGCCGTGATCTCGCCCCTCACCAGGTCCAGCACCGCCCGGCGCTCCGAGGCCGGGCGGTGCAGGGTGCGGACGGGCGTGCGCCCGGGAGGCTTCTCGTCCACCACCGACACGTCCAGGTCGCCATAGGCGGTGAGGGCGAGGGTGCGGGGGATGGGGGTGGCGGTCATGACCAAGACGTCCAGGGCGTAGCCCTTGCGCATCAGGTCCTCGCGCTGCAGGACGCCAAAACGGTGCTGCTCGTCGATGACGGCGAGCCCCAGGGCGCGGAAGACAACGCCCTCCTGGATGAGGGCGTGCGTGCCCACCGCGATCTGCGTCTCCCCCGAGGAGAGCCGGGCGAGGACGGCGGTTCGCTCCTTGCGCGTGAGGGCGGAGGTCAAGAGCTCCACGCGGTAGGGGCTCTTGGTGAGCAGGCGGCGGAAGGTCAGGAAGTGCTGCTCGGCCAGGATCTCGGTGGGGGCCATGAACGCGGCCTGGTGGTCGTTCTCGAGGGCCACCACCATGGCGAGCAGGGCCACCATGGTCTTGCCCGAGCCGACGTCGCCCTGGATCAGCCGATTCATGGGATGGAGGGACCGCATGTCGTCCGCGATCTCCTTTAGCACGCGCTTCTGGGCCGCGGTGAGGTGGAAAGGGAGAATGCGCTTGACCACCTCCCGCGTGCGGTCCGTGATCTGGAAGGAGATGCCCTTGCGGGCCCCCCGGAGCCCCTTCCTCCTCCGGGCCAGGCCGAGCTGGAAGAGAAAGAACTCTTCGAGGATGAGCCGGAGGTGGGCCGGGCTGCGTGAGTGGTTCAAGGCCTCCAGGCTCGCCTCCGGCCCCGGACGGTGGACGCCGCGCAGGGCTTCGGCCCGCCCGGCCACCCCCAAGCGCTCCCGCACCTCCCCCGGCAGGGGGTCCTCGAGGTCGTCCGGGATCTGCTCGGCCAGGTGGGTCAGGATCCGGCGCAGCACCTTCCCGGAGAGCGGCCCCCGCTTCTCATAGATGGGAACGATGCGGCCGGTGTGGACCCCGGGAGCGTCGTCGGCGGCCACCACCTCGTACTCGGGGGAGGACATGAGCAGGCCGCGCCCCCGTGCATCTCGTTCCACCCCCCCGAAGAGGAAGACCCGCTGACCGCGGGGGAGCACGTCCTTGAGGAAGGGCTGGTTGAACCAGAGGACCTTGAGGCGGCCACTTCTGTCCTCGACCCGCACCTCGTAGAGGGTCATGCGCCGGGCCCGGCGAAGGCCGGCCACGGTGATGGTGCCCGCAATCGCGACCTTCATCCCCGGCCGCAGATCGGCGATGCGGGCGAAGCTCCGCCGATCCTCGTAGCGGAGGGGGAGGTGGTAGAGCAGGTCCTCGAGCGTGAGCACCCCGCCCTGGGCGAGCGCGGTCGCGCGCTGGGGCCCCACCCCCTTCACGTACAGGACGGCCGTCCCCAGGTCCATGTTCGCCCGCCCGATCATCCCACGGGGGGGGCGAAGGCGGGGTCCAAAGCCTCAGAACTCGAACACCGCCTGGCCGGGCTGGAGCCGAACCCGCTTGAGCGCGTAGGGCAGGCGGAAGGGGGACTGGATGTCGAACCCCTGCGGGTTCTCGGGGGTGCGGGTAGCGGAGGAGATGATCTGGGCGAGGAAGGAAACGGGGATCGGGAAGGCCCCCAGGCGCACCTCCTCGAACTGCAGGCTGGCGAAACCGTCCTTGCTGGGGAGACGCCCCTTGAGCGCGGCCGGCACCGTGCCGCTCAAGAGGGCCAAGGGGTTGAAGAGGCCCTGGGTGGGCGGTCTCCCCTGCACACGGTCCAGGTCCACCAGAGCCCGGGCGACTAGCCTCTCCGCCTCGAAGTGGACCTCCAGGTTGGAAACGCCGGGCGGCATCTTGACCACCAGGTTCAGGTACGAATTCAGCTGGGCCTCCGTCACCAGGACGCTCTGGTAAGGCGCGAGCCCGCCGGCCTTGAACCGCCGGTCGAGCTCCTCGAGCTGCCGGGCGAGCGCGTCCGCGTCGGCCCAGGAGAGCCCGGGCCGGGACGGAGCCGGCCGCGAGGGTTCCGCGTTCTGGGGGGAGAGAAGAAGGAAGAGACAAAGGCTCGCGAGCGTCATCGCTACCCCGGATTATAGGCGGCCCGGACCGGACCCGCGTCCCTCAAGGGGTCTCCAGGAGCCGCCGGGCGGCCGCGCTGTCGGGAAGGGCCTGGAGGACGCGGCGGGCCTCGGCCCGCGCTTCCGCCCCCCGCCCCAGCTTCATCAGCACGCCCGCCAGTTCGAGCCGCACCGTCGCGTCGTCGCGGCACCAGAGGGCCATGCGCAGCTCGCCCGCGGCTTTGTCGAGCTCGCTCTCGCTAAAGAGACGCGCGAGGAGCAGGTGGGCGCGGGCGCTGTAGGGATCGAGATAGGCCGCCCGGGTCAGCTCGGCCAGGGCACCCTCCCGCTCCCCGGCCTCCGCCAGCTTCTCCCCCCGGGCCGCGTAGGTGGCCGCCATCTCCGCGCCGCTGCGGCCCTCGCCCTCTCCGACCAGCGGGCGCTCGGAGGTGAGGATCCGCTCGAAGCGGCGGCTCGGGTCGGGGGCGGCCAAGGGCTCGTAGGACGGGCTCAGGGCGACCGCCATCCGCCACTCCTCGACCGCCTCCGCCTCGTGGTCGGCCTTGCGCAGGGCCCAGGAGAGCACCAGGTGGGCGGCGGCGTCGCCCGTCTCGCGGCGCGTCAGCCCGCGCAGCCAGAACGCGGCCGCCGCCGGCTCCCCCTCCAGGAACAGGGCCCAGGCCAAGTTGAAGGAGAGGTCGGGAAAGGCGAGGCCCTTCTCCAGGGCCTGCCGGAAGACCGCGGACGCGCGCGGGCTGGGCGCGCCCAGGCGGAGGAGGGCCACGCCCTGGTTGGAGAGGGCGGCCGCACTCGCCTCCTCGGCGACGAGGCCCTGGTAGAGGTCGGCCGCCTCCCGGTAGCGCCCCAGGTGCAAGAGAGCGGCGCCGCGGAGGAATCGTGCCGTGCGCGCGAGGGGCGATGTCGGGGCCACCCGCGCCAGGGTTTCCGCGGCCGCCGCGTCGTCGCGGGTTTCGATCTCCAGACGGCCGAGGGTGAGCCGGGCCTCGTCGTAGCCGGGGGCGAGGGCCAGCGCGCGCTTGACCCGCCTGAGGCGCAGGGCAGGGTCGGAAGCGGCCAGCCCCTGCGCGTAGGACCGGAAGGCTTCAAAGGGGACGCCCGCCCGCAGGGCAAGGAACTCTTCGCGGTTGCGGGAGGGCCGGGTGGGGCCAGAGAGGGCGATGTCCCAGGCCAGGCCCTGGATGAGGGCGGGCAGGGTCTCGAGGGGGCCCGAGGCCATCAGGGGCGCGCTCAGGGTCGCCCGCTCCACGTCCAAAAGCCGCAGGGCCAAGCGGACCACTCCCCCCTCGAGCTGGCAGGTGCCCACCACCAGGCGGGAAGCGCCCAGGGCCTCGGCCACACGGATGCTGGTGGCGCGGGTCAGGGTCAAGGGCGGGATCCCGAGCGCCTCCTGGGCGCGCAACCGGTCGGCGCGGTCCACGGCGGGGACGGCCAGCAGCCCGAGGGCGCGGGGGAGGACATCCGCCACCGCTTGGGCGACCCAGGCGGCGTCGGGCGTGCTCGGACCCTCCGGGGGCACGACCACCACCGCGCCGGACGCCGAGGAAGCGAGGGCCAGCGCGAGCAGTAAGTTCAAGCGGGCAGGTCGATCCGGGCGGGGGGCCGCACCCATGCGTGGGCCGCGAACTGCTTGCGGAGCTGGAAGCCGAGGGTGGTGTAGAGGCGGTGGGCGCGCACGTTGTCCACCGTCACGGAGAGGCTGGCCGTGGAAAGGCCCTGGGACCGAAAGGCGGCGAGCGCGCTCTTCACGAGCACGGTGCCCAGCCCCCGGGCCTGGGCCTCCGGCACGACCGAGACCTGGCAGACGTGCCCGTTGGTGTGGGAAAGGTGGCTGGCCAGGAGGACGCCGATGGGGCCCCGCGGTCCCTCGGCCAGAAAGGAGGCCTCGGGGTCGAAGCGTCCGCAGCCCGCCCGCAGCACCAGCGTCTCCACGAAGCCGCGGCAGAGGGGGGCCGTGGCGTAGGTGAGGTTGAGGGCCGCATCCAGGCTTCCCTGGTGGCTGCGGTGGATGATCTCGGCGGCCACGGGAAGGTCGTCCCGCCGTACTCCCCTCAGGTCAAAGTCGTGGGAGGGGGGCGGTCCCACATCGCGCAGGTCGCGGACCAGGTAGTGCCGAGCCCGGCTCCGGAAGCCGGCGGAAGCGAAACGGCCGTTGGCTCCGGGGGCGGTGGAGAAGAGGGTCTGGCATTCCACTCGGTCGTTGCCCGGCTGGGCCTTGGCCTCGGCGAGGACCCGGTCGAGCAGCCCCTCCTCGAGGCCCTGGCCGCGGAACGGCTCCGCGGCGAAGAGCGACCCCACGATGGCCCGTCCCCCGTCCACCATGTAGTAGCAGTAGGCGACCGCCCGCGGGCCGTCGTGCAGGACCTGTCCGGTCAGGGCCCGACGCTCGAGCCCGCTGGCGACGGCCGAGGAGACGTCCGAGAAGTCCCAGAGGAGTTCCCCGCCCCAGTGCTCGGTCTCTTCCTCCAGGAGCGGCCGGAGCTCCCGCGCCGAGACCTCATGGAGCGGGCGAGTGCGCACTGCGCCTCCGTCGCCTCTCTGCCTCCAGGAAGCCTCGCAGCCGCATTGCCGCCGCCGCGGGCATGCCCAGGAATCGGAGGCCGGCCAGGAATCCCGGGGCCTGCTCGGTCAGGGACGCCCCGTCCACGCACGCCTCCGCTACCTGGACCTTGACCGCGAAGGGGGCGGCGTCGATCCGGAGGCTGAGGTCGAGGACGGTCCCGGGCTCCAGGAGAGCGTCGCAGCGGACAAGACAACCGCTGAGGCTCAGGTCGATGACCGTCACCGGACGCGAGGAGCGGCCGGAGAGGGAGGCCTCGAGCTCGATGGAGAGCCGCGGCGACCGCCGCCGCATCCCCTCCTTGGCCTTCGCGCTGAACACCGGCCGGCCCTGGGTCATCTCGTAGCGCCTTCCATTCTAGGTCCGTGCGCGGCGGCCCTCAAGGCACTCTCGAACGCTCGACCCGAGCGCGACCCCGGGCACCGGTGGCGACCGAGCAGCGGATGCCCCCGGCGGCTCAGGTCCGAGTCGGCGTCCGCTCGTAGTAGCATAGCATCCGGACTCGCCCCCGACGGGAGTTCCCGCTAGTAGGCCGGACGCGAAGAGGGTGGAGCGGCGAGAACCCCAAAGACGTCTGGGCGGACCGTGAACGATGCCCGAGGACGCGGACACGATTGATCACCACGGGGCCCGCTGACGCCACGCCCACGCCCGCCGGGCGGTCGCAAGGGATCTCCTGGAGCGTGGGTTTTTTTGCCTTGAGCGGTGTCGCGGAGATCGCTCTCGGCTTGTGGGAAGCGCCCCGGCCGCTGGCTTTCTGGCCCGTCTGGGAGGCCCTCGGGCGCGGCCTGCTCTATTTCCTGCTGGCCGCGGGCCTCTGGCGGCGGTTGGCTCTCTGCCGCTCGATCGCCATGGTCTATTGCCTCGCGACGCTTGTGACTTACGGGGTGGTGCTCTGTCTCGCCCTCATTCGGGCGCCCGTCACCTTTCCAGCTTCGGTCGTGGTGGAGAGCCTGTTCCAGGTCCCCTCCTGCGCGATCCTCTTCCCCTACCTGCGGTCCCCCCGCGCCTCTCTTCTCTTCCCGAGACCGCTTTTCAGACCTTGACGTGACTTGTTCCGCCCCGCCCTCCGGCCTATAATCCGTGGCCTCAGAACCGTTTGGGGGGACTGTGGCCGGCACTGGGGTCGGGGTCAGGACGCGCGGGAACACGAGGCGGCCCGACCTCGCGGCCGCTAAGCGGCACCTCCCTGCCGTCGGCAAAGACTTCGTCCTCGACCTGGAGGAGAAGAGCCGCGCCATCCGCGATCCGGTCGAGAAGCTCCGCTACATCCGCGGCTCCCTCGCCCGTTACCAGGAGACCGACCGCCGGTTGCAAGCGGTCCGTTTTTCGCCTCTCCGCCGGCTGCTTTACCGGCTGTCTCCGCTCCACGGCATGCGCCACCTCCTGACCAACAATCCCTGGGGGGCGACGCCGGAGCCGGGCCCCCGACCCGTGCGGCGGAGCAAGGCCCCGGCCCTGGCTACCGCCCTCCTGGCCACGATCGCCGGGGTGAGCGCCACCGGTTATCACTTTTCGCGCCCGGCCGCGGCGGCGCCTGCGCTTCCGCCCGCCCCCGCCCTCCTCCCCGTGGCGGAGACCCTGCCCGCTCTGCCCGCGGGCGTGAGCCCGGCCGCCATCTGGATGGTGGAGAAGGGCGAGGGCTGGGAGCAGTACAGCAACGGCCTGCGCATCGACACCACCTTCGCGGTGGGGGGCGAGCCGCGGCGCTTCCGGGTCTTCGACCAGGCGAGCGGCATGCAAGAGACCGTTCAGACCACACCCGTGGGTATCCTGTTCCACACTTCGGAGAGCGACATTTGGCCGCTCGACGAGGCCCACAACGAGAGCCTGCGCACGAGCAGCCACGGCCTCCTCAAGTACTTGCAGCGGAACCGGGTCTACCACTACCTCATCGACCGCTTCGGCCGGGTGTTCCGGGTGGTGGAGGAAACGGACAAGGCCAACCACGCGGGCATGGCGGTCTGGAGCCAGGGGGACCGCCTCTTCCTCAGCCTGAACAACGCTTTCCTGGGAATATGCTTCGAGACCCGATGGGAAGGTGGACGGGCCCTGCCCATCACCCAAGCCCAGCTGGCGGCCGGGCGCAATCTCACTGACTACCTGCGCGGCCGCTGGTCCGTCGCCCCCGACATGTGCGTGGGCCACGGCCTGGCCAGCGTCAACCCGAAGAAGCACCTCATCGGTCACCACCTGGACTGGGCCCGGGGCTTCCCGTTCGAGGCCTTCGGCTTGCCTAACCAGTACCTCCGGCCCGCACCCAGCGTGGCCGTCTTCGGTTTCCAGTACGACGAGCAGTTCTTGGGCGTGATGGGCGAGCCTTGGGCGGGGGTTCGCGAGGCGGAGCAGACCCTCCTCGCGGAGGCCGCCACCAGGGGCAATACCGTGGAAGAACTCCGGCGGGAGAGACAGGACCTCTTCGACCGCTGGCTGGCGGAGCAGACCAAGGACCAGGAGGCGAGTTCCGCCCCGGTCGGACCCGGGGCCCAGAGCCCACCCGGCGAGGGCCGGCGTCCCGCCCGAGCGACGCCGGCGCGGGGACGCGCCACCATTCATGGAAGCGGAGGTTAAGAGCATGGCCGAGAACAAGGACCACCTGTGGAAGGTAGCGACGGAGGCGGCCCCGGAGCGGATCGAGGATCTGGTCAAGCCAGGCGCCAACCCGGTGGGGCTCGACGTGGGGACGAGCAAGGTGGTGGTGTCCCGCCGGCAAGCGCGGGAGGTCCAGTCCGCCTCCCAACTCAACGCCTTCTTGCCCGTGGCCTACACCCCGTTCACCGAGCGCACCCTCCAGCAGCAGAGCGACATCCACTACTTCCGGGACGGGGATGAGCTCGTGATCTACGGCACCGCCACCGAGCGCTTCGCGAACATGTTCAACGCCGAGGGCCGCCGGCCCATGGCCGACGGCTTGCTGAACCCCCGCGAGAAGCAGGCCATGCCGGTGCTGGAGGCCATCCTGGAGAGTCTGGTCCCCAAGGCGCGGACCGCGGGCGAGATCCTCGCCTTCTCGGTCCCCGCCCCCATCCCGGGCAAGGAGGCCGAGCTCACTTATCACGAGGCCACCCTCCGCCGCTATTTCCAGTCCCACGGCTATCGGGCCGTCCCCATCAACGAAGGCTTGGCCGTGATCTTCTCCGAGCTGGAAGACCAGAGCTTCACGGGGATCGGGATCTCCTGCGGGGGCGGGATGTGCAATGCCACCCTCGCTTACTTGTCGATCCCCTCCATCATGTTCAGCATCGCGAAGGGCGGGGACTTCATCGATCGGGCGGCGGGTTCGGTGGTGGACGAGCACGCCACCCGGGTCAAGGTGACGAAGGAGGAGAGCCTGGATCTGTCCCGTCCCCCCCGCGACAAGCTGGACAAGGCTCTCCACATCTACTACGAGGATCTGATGGAGACCCTGGTGGACGGCCTGCGCCGGGCCATCTCCCGGGCCGAGAAACTGCCCAAGACGGAGAGGCCGTTGCCCATCGTGCTCTCGGGAGGGACCGCGAAGCCGCGGGGTTTCAAGGAGCTCTTCGAGCGGACCCTCAAATCCCGGTCCCTTCCCATACAGGTCTCGGAGGTGCGCATGGCCTCCGATCCCCTGACCGCCACCGCCCGCGGGGCCTTGATTGCCGCCATGTACGAGAAGTGACGAGGGCGCCCCGGGGTTCGCCCGGGGCGGCCTGCCTCTAGAGTGACGGCCATGGGACGACGCGCCCCCCTCCTGGCCGGCTTGGTCCTGTTGCTCGCCGCGTCCCCGGCCTTCGCCGTCCGGGAGTGGTACGACTATTACCTCGAGGCGCGAGACCACCTCATTCCCGCCGGCCACTATCCGGAAGCCCTGAAGGCGCTGGAGGAGGCGCTGCGGCTCAAGCCCTCCTCGGTCCTGAACGAGCAGACCTACGGCCTGCAGTTCGTGGACTACCTGCCCCACTACTACATGGGTGTCTGCTACCTGCGAATGCGGGACTTCAAGACTTCCCTCGAGCATTTCAACCAGGAGGAGAGCCGGGGCGCCATCAAGAGAGTCGAGGCTTACAAGGACCTGCTGAAGCTTCGGGCCGAGGCCAGCAACGGCCAGGCCGAGGACATGGCCCGCCAAGCCCGGCAGGAGGCGGAACGGCTGCTCCGGGAGAGCGCGGAGCTGGCCAAAAAGCGCAGCCCCGAAGACGCCCTGGCCCGCCTCATCCAGGCCGAGCTCCTGGCCAAGAACCTGGACCCGGACCTCCAGCGCCGCGTCACGGAGGCACGGGAGAGGATCCGGGCCGATCAAAAGGAAGTCGCGGATGCGGCGGCCCGCGCCCGTCAGATCGAGCAGGGCCTGGCCGACGGGACCCGCCTGCTCTCGGAGGGCAAGGCGGGGGAGGCCCAGCTGGCCTTCGAAGCCGTGCTCCGCCTCGATGCCCGAAGCGGCCCCGCCCTCGAAGGCAAGAGAGTGGCCCAGGAGAAGATTCTCGCTTCCACCACGCGGGAGAAGCGGGCCCAGTCCTTCCGCGAGGGCAAGGCCTTGTTCGAAGGGGGCCAGTACGAGCCGGCCCTCGGCCCCTTGACGGACGCCGCCGCCGATCCCGGCAACCCCGACGCTCGTGACCTGCTCGACCGGGCCCAGAAGATCGTGGCCGGGATGCAGCGGCAGAAGGAGCTCAAGGTCGAGATCGACCGCCTCTTTGCCAAGGCCGAGCGCTTGTTGGCCGGGGGCAAATTCCCCGAGGCCGGAGTCGCCTTCGAGGACGTGCTGCGCCTCGACCCCGGCAACGTGAGGGCCAAGGAGCGGATGGGTCTGGCCGAGCGGCGGACGGGAGAGGCCCTCTTCGCGAAATGGCTCCCCAACGAGCCCCCCCGCTTGAGCTTCATCGAGCCGCGCCGCGCGCGCGACACCATCGAGGGGCCCACCGTGGCTCTGGTCGGGATCGCGAACGACGACCGGGGCATCGCCAAAGTGGAATTCCGGGTGGGGGGCAAGCTGGTGGCGGAGCAGACTCCGAGCCCCCCCCTGGACTCGGGAGAGACCCCGCGCACCCTGACCTTCCGGGAGGAGTTGCCCCTCGAGCCGGGGGCCAACGAGATCGCGGTCACCGCCATCGACAACACCGGGCTCACCTCCACCCCCGAGATCTTCCACTTCACGAGGCGCCTCCGGTTCTACGAGACAGCCCTCTTCCTCCCCTCCGCCCTTGGGGCGGCGGTGGGCATGATCGGGCTGGGCTGGGGCGCGCAGCGGGTGCGACGACGGCGGGCCGTGCGCCGGCGGTTCAACCCCTACATCGCGGGGGCTCCCGTCCTTGACGAGGACATGTTCTTCGGCCGGCAGAAGCTCATGGCCCGCATGCTCAACGTCCTCCATCACAACAGCCTGATGGTCACGGGCGAGCGTAGGATCGGAAAGACCACCTTCCTCTACCACCTCAAGAAGACCCTGGCCGAGGACGAGGGGACCGACTACCGCTTCTTCCCCGTCCTCACCGACCTCCAGGGCGTGCCGGAGACGGCGTTCTTCCACGCCCTGATGGCGGACGTGGTCGAGGGCCTCGAACTGTCACCCGCCACCCTCTCCGCGATCCGCTACCGCCCCTCCGCCGAGGGCTACGAGGGCCGCGACTTCAGCCACGACCTGCAGCGGGTGCTCGAAGAGCTCAAGACCCGCACGCCCCGGAAGATCAAGCTGGCCCTGCTCATCGACGAGGTGGACGTGCTCAACGAGTACTCCGAACGCGTCAACCAGCGCCTGCGCGGCATTTTCATGAAGACCTTCTCCGAGAACCTGGTCGCGGTCATGTGCGGGGTGGGGATCAAGCGAACCTGGAACAGCGAGGTCAGCCCCTGGTACAACTTCTTCGACGAGATCGAGCTCAAGGCCTTCTCCCGCGAGGAGGCGGAGGCCTTGATCCGCACCCCCGTGGCCGGCATCTTCAGCTTCCGGGGAGAAGCGGTGGAGAGGATCCTCGAGCTCTCCCAGCTCCGGCCCTACCTCATCCAGAAGTTCTGCGTCCACGCCGTCAACCGCATCCTCGAGGAGAGGCGAACCACGATCACGGGGGCCGACGTCGAGGCGGTCCGGGAGACCGTGCACTTCGAAGGCGGGAGCGACACCCCGGAGGGCCTGGCCCTGGAGCAGACGGCCTCCGCCTGAAGTAGACTAGGGACCCTCGCATGCGCAACCCGTTCATCGCCGGGAGCTGGGTCCGGGGGGACAACTTCTTCGGGCGCTCCGGCATCCTGCGCGAGATCCTGGAGGGCGAGCGCCACTCCCTGTGGATCTTGGGGGCGCGGCGGCTGGGCAAGACCAGCCTCCTGAAGGAGCTCGAGCACCGCGTCCAGCAGAGCTCCCAGTCCCCCTTCGTTCCCCTCTACTGGGACCTCCAGGGCAGCGGCGACGCCCGCGGCCTGGCCGAGACCTTCCTGGGCAGCGTCGAGGACAGCGAGGCCTTCCGTCGGGCCACCGACATCTCGGTCGAGGACCTGGAGAGCCTGCCCGCGAGCGAGATGGTGACCACCCTCGTGCGGCGGACGGTTCGCAGCGGCTGGCGACTGCTGCTGCTGGTGGACGAGGCGGAGGAGCTCCTGACCGTGGCCCGCGTCGACGCGGGCGTGATCCCCCGCCTGCGCCGCATCTTCCAGAAGGGGGCGGAGGTGCGGACGGTGCTCACCTCCACCCGGAGGCTGGCCCGCATCGACGAGCGGACCGACTTCGCCACCTCCCCCTTCCTGCAGGGCTTCGTCCCGCCCCTGTACCTCACCCCCCTCGCCCCCGAAGAGAGCCGGTCGCTTCTGGCCCGGGGGAACTTCCGGGGCGACGAGGTGGAGGTGATCATGGAGCGCACCGGGAACCATCCCTTCCTGGTCCAGCTCATTGCCAGCCGGCTTTTCGAAAGCCGCGACCTCGCGGGAACCCTGGACCAGGTGGCGTCGGACGAGATGGTCTCGAACTTCTTCTCCGTGGACTTCCAGACCCTGGAGGAGGGCGAGCGGGCCATCCTCGAGGAGGTGTCCCGGGAGGGCCGGCGCTCGCGCCGGGAGCTGGCCCAGGCCCTCGGCAAGGGCGAGGAGAGCGTGGAGCCGCAGATCTACGGCCTGCTCATGTTGGGCTACCTGGCCACGGAGGGGAAGGAGTACCGGGTCGGCAACTGGTTCTTCGACCGTTGGCTGCGCCGGGTGGCCGCTACCCGCGCCAGCGAAGCGAGGCCGGTGTAGGAGGGCGGTCGAAGTCGCCGACCACGGGCGGCGCGATGCGCTGGGAAAGATGCTGGCCGGGGTCAACAAGGTCTACGAGCACGGCGGGAAGGAGTACCACCTGCAGGTCGAGGACCTGGGGGTGGAGCAGGCCTGCTTCGAGGTCCGGGTCTACGACAAGGGAACCGTGCTCTGGCGCAAGCGCGTCCCCTACACCGAGGTGCTCCAAAAAGCCCTCCCCAAGCAGGAACAGGAGGAGGAGCTTCTCTCCCTGATGGAAAAGGCGCTCCACACCGTGCAGGCCGCGATCGCCAAGGGGGTTTTGCCTGTGGGACGAGACCGTCCAGGAGGCTAGGCAGGACGGGCGCCTCCCACCGGAGGTGCTCGGGCAGGTCGCCGGGGCCGGCCCCGCGGAGGAAGTCGGGCGGCGGGGTGTGCATGATCAGCGGTCCGACGAGCTTGCGCAAGACGAGCCGCGCGATCTTCGGCTCCGCCCGCAGCGCGGCCTTCCACTCCGTCGTCCGGCGCTCCAATGCCGCGCGGAGACGCTCGCGGCTGGGCCGCTCCGGGCGCGGCTCGCGGAGCCTCACCTCGATGCGCGCGATCGCGGCCTCGCGCTCCCTGATCTTCGGCGCGGCGGTGCTCTCCTGCACCCCGGCAGCGACGAGCTCGACCAACCGATCGACCTCGGCGCGCAGACGGTCCCGCTCCGTCTCCAAGTGCGCGGTCGGGTCGGGCGCGTCGTCCACGAGCGTCAGTAGCTCTGCGATGTAGCGCGTGCCGAGGATCTCGTCCTCGATAATCGACAGGACCAAGTCGTCGGCCTCGCGGATCGGCAGCACGATCGAGTTGCTGCATAGGCCCGGCTTGTGCCGCCGAGTGGCGCATACGTACACGCCGCCGGGGGCGCCCCACGCTCGGGCCTCGAAGTTACGGCCGCACGTCGGGCAGATCAGCATGCCGCCGGAGAGCAGGTACTTGCCGTGCGCCTTGTCGGGGGCCCGGCCGTCCTTCCTGGCGAGCGTGGCCTCGTGGCGGGTCCGCCGCTCGTCGAGCAAAGCGTCGACGCGTCCCGCTAGCTCCTCGTCCACGATCCCCCACTCGGGTCTCGAGAGACGGATCCACTCTGCCTCGGGCCGCGGCACCTGCCCCTTCTCCCGCGCCGATTGCTTGCCGAGCTCGCGGCCGTACTTGACGGCCGTGCGGCCGTACACGATCACGCCCCGGTAGAGCGGACGCATCAGGATGGCGCGCACGGTCCCCGGCGACCAGCCGTGCGGGCTGCCACGGCGAGCGCGGGGCGCGAGGATGCCGGCTTGATTCAGTGTGTGCGCGATCGCCCTGGGATTCTCGCCCGCGGCGAAGCGCCCGTAGATGTCGCGCACGACTGCGGCCTCCGCCTTGTTGATCAGCCGCTCGACGTGACCGTCTGGCATTCGCTCGTTGTCGTAGCCGAACACGTCGCCCCCCACCACGTGACCCAGTTCAGCCTTCCGACGCATCGCGTCGCGCACGCGCTTGCGGGCCTTCTCCCGCTCCTCCTGATCGAAGCGCGCCCGGAGGAACGCCATCGTCTCGCCCACGAAGCTGTCCAGGTCCACCGGCTGGCCCGTGGAGTAATCCCAGACGCTGATCCCCAGGTCGGCGAGAGTGTGAAGCGCCTCCATGGTGTGCCGGGCGTTGCGGCCGAAGCGGTCCAGGTCGTAGAAGACGACCGCATTGAAGGCCCCGGCCGCCGCGTCCCGCATCAGGCGGCGAAACTCCGGGCGCTTGAGCCAGAGCGCCCCACTGACGCCGTCGTCCTGGTAAACGTGACCCTCGTGGAGTGTCCAACCCTGCTTGGCAATGAAGGCGCGGGCACCGTGGACCTGCCGCTCCACGGACCGGGCCTCCTCGGCGACTCCGTCCTGGGCGTTGCTCTTGCGTGCATAAATTGCCGCTGCGCTCATCGCTCCTCCTCCTCCCTGTGGTCCGCAAACAGAACAGCTCTATCCACGTCGCCGCTCGCTTCGAGCGCAGCCGCGTCCTCGTCGTTTTCGGGCTCGTAAACGAGAGCCGGCCTGCCGTCGACCGTCGTATGGGTATGAATCTTCATTGTCCACGATCATCGACTGGCTCCGGGCAAGTCTCAACAGGAAACTGTTGCGCCACACGGCGGTCACCACGGAAATTCCCTGTACCGGCAGTGGCTTAGGCGACAGCGTGTATACGCCCGCAGGAGCGACGCGCCGCGGCCGGCTGGGCAGGGGGCTGGGCCGGCCCCGGGGCGGGGCAGCTCCGGGCGGGAGGGGGGGGGGCTGGCTTGGCCGCCGGGGGCGGGTAGCGTTTCCCCGGGGGGGGGGTGCCCAGGGGCGAGGGCGACCTCCCCCCTTGACACTGTGGTGACTTCTCGGTTAGTCTCTGTGGCTACAGTGGAGGTGGCGAGAATGCCGAAAGACGAGTGTGGGAAAGAGGTCACAAACAGGATGAAGATGCCGCCCACAACTGAGGCTGATGCATTCCTCCATGGGCTGTACCACGAGCTCCAGGACCAGATCAGGAAGTACTACGAGTTGACCGCCAACCTTCTCGCCCTAGAAGCGCGCGTTGAACTTACCGAAAAGCAGCTTTGTCTCACGCGTGACCACTTGGCGATGGTCGTGGCGAGAACCGAAGGAGCCGCGCCCATGGATTGGAAGACGATGTTGGATCGCGTCCGCTTCGTGGGGTGGCGCTTGGCCGAGGCGTGCGTAGCAGTGGTGCGTGAGCATAAAAAGCTCACCCCCGACGAACTCTTGACCGCGTTGAACATCGGGACCTTCCGATTTCGGACAAACACCCCCTTCCGGGAGATTCATGCGGCTCTATTGCGCCAACACAGCGTGAAGCGTGAAGGTGACTACTGGATTTGGCTTGGTCCTGCTGAGCAGGAGGACCAGTTGCGGCTGAAGCTTCTTAAGAAGCCACAACCGGATGCGGGGGAGGTCAAGGGTAACGTGAAAAACGAAGGGCGGTAACCGATGCTAACGATCACCGCCCTGGTGGGAGAGTCGCACAAATGGCAGGTGCAACCGACTTCTAATCGGCAGCCTGGACAGGGCTTGTGGGTTCGATTCCCTCCTCTCCCGCCGTTTACGACCGATGGGGACGTGGCGAAATTGGAAAACGCAGTCAGCTTGAAACTGACCGGCGAAATCGCCTTGGGGGTTCGAATCCCCCCGTCCCCACCTACTTTCGGATGCCATCTTTAGGCATCATCACAACGCAGTCAAGTCAAATCCCTCCTGACCTGCCAAAGACTACAGTGTCATTCCAAGCATAAGTCGCTTGCCTTCAGGCACATTAGTGGCCTCCCGCCTGAAACAAGGCCCTAGGCCACAGTGGCCATCAGGAACGCTAGTGGTCCCCGAACCCAGCACGCAGGCCGGCTCGCGCCAAGCGCAGGGCCGCTCGTGCCCGCCGCCGGCGGCGACACCGCAGGCACCGCTCGGGCAGAGTCCACGGCCGGCCGTCGGCGTCTCGCTGGCTCCGGTACCACGCGGCCTCGCGGGCGGAGAGCACGAACGCGCGGCGGCAGGCCACGCACTCCCGCTGAAGACTGGGGTCCTGCACGGCGTCCATATCACGGTCCTCCGCTTAAGCTGGCCGCGTGCCGGCGACGCGTATCCCCGCGCGCCGCCGGCTTGTGGGGCACGGCCCGCTCCCACGGGCGTCCTCACTCCGGTACGTGGCGCGTCGGCGGGGCCGGAGCAAGGTTCAAGGCGTCGCGCCGCCACCCTTGGAGGTCCCCCGCCGAAGACTCTCTATCTGCCGTCGCCGCTGTCCGGCTTCGGGTAAAGCCCGGCCTCGATGGTGCTGATGTCCCTGTCGCTCGACGGGGCCGGGTACCCCGCAGTCACACTCTCGGACCACGGCGGCATCACGCTGCCGTCGGCCGGCGTCGTGCCCGTGGCTTGCGCGGCCCCGGTTCGCGCGGCCCCGTGCTGCGCGTGGCCGGGGTGGATTGCGGGCGCGTGCGTCGTGCCGCTCCTCGTCGTCCCGGTCGCGCCGGCTACTCCAGCCTTAGCAGCAGCGTGCGCCGCGTGCCCGGGGTGGACCTTGTCGTCTGCCATGTGCTCGCTCCTAGCGGCCGGTCGGCGTGATGCCGGCCGCCTGCTGCACCAACGGGTCATGCTTCATGGACGGAAACTCGGCGAGGATTTCGTTTTGCGCTGTTTTGACGGCGCCATCGAAGGCATCGCGGACGACGGCGAGCGCCTTCATCTCCGCGGCGGCTTCGGGGTCTGCAGCGCGAGCTCTCTCGATCATGGTTACGCGTACCCGCTCGGGGTCGATTAACGGCACGAGCTTCGGGGGCTCGTCCCGTCTCTCATGGTCGAGCGTCAGCGGGGCGTCCTCAAACGCCGCAATCACCTCTGGGTCAGTGGCCGAGAAGTACAGAAGCAGCCGCGTAGTTGCGTCGAGCTTCCGCACCTGGTCCCGGACCTCGCGCGCCCGGAGCTCGTACGCGATCCGCTCGGCGACGTCGGTCGGGGGCTTTATCGCCGCGATCCCGAGCACCCGCTCCCACAGCGTGCGAATCTGGTCCGAGATCTTGTCGGGGTTCGCGGCCTCCCAGTCGGCCAGCTGTTGCAATGCCCGACGGGCGATGGGTTCGGCCGCATTACGCCGCCCCTGCGCGCTCAAGTTGGGGTCGACCTTGTTTTGGTCGAGGGCGGTCTTGCAAGCGGTGGAGATCCCGAGCAG